>JAQBPS010000822.1 GCA_028287415.1 Bacillota bacterium
ACGGTGATGGTAATCCATTCGGCCTCGTCTTTCCAGGTGGGGGCGACCCGCTCTGCCACCGGCCGGTGTTTGTTGAGGCTAACCCCCGTCCAGTCCTTGCGATTGAGAACCAGGGTGCCGGTGTATGTGGCGCTGGTCAGGATGCGGTGAACGGTCGACTTGTGCCACTGGTCACCCCGGGGCGCCGGCACGCCCATATCGTTCAGGCGATCTCGGATCTCATACGGGCCGAGGCGCTCACGAATGAACCAGTCGTACATCTGCCGGACCCAAGTGGCCTCATTATCGTTCACCACGAGGATGTCAGCAACGGTGTCGAGGTCGTACCCGAATATGTCGATGTACTGAGCCATCTTCCCGGTCTTGTACTTCCCGCGCCGTCCTCGGCTGGTCCGTTCGCGGATCTTCTCCTTTTCGAGCTCGGCCACGGCGCCGAACACAGACAGGAGGAAGCGTCCTTCGGCCGTGTCCTCATAGCCGTGTTGGGCAAACACCAGCTGCACCTGGCGCCGGCGCATCTCTTCCACCAGGAGCAGCTGATGGGCCAGTTTTCGAGACAGGCGATCCGCGGTCAAGCAGACGAACCACTTCACGGCACCCTGGCGAATCAGTTCGCGGGCAGCCGTCAACCCCGGGCGGTCCAGAATCTCGCCGCTGATCTCGTCCGTGAACTCCAGTATCTCCGTCGCGCCCATGTCCCTGGCTTTCTTCCGGCACTCCACCAGTTGCTCCGGGAGCGAGTAGCCTCTCCGGCCCTGGTCCTCGGTCGATACTCTGCCCAGGATGACGGCGGTTGGCATCAGGCCACGTTCCTTCCAACAACCACAGGATTGTCTCCGCTATGCGGTCGTAGTCTGGCCGATGTCGCATGGTGTCACCCCCGCAGGATGTGTATGCGGGTTGACCCGTGCAAAGCGCCGGTCGTGCTGCAAAAACTTCGCCACATGCGAATCGGAATCCTAGGCAAAATGCAAAAATAGCGAGCCACCTCTGTCGGAGGCGGCTCGCTATTCGATGGGGTCCAACAGTTCATGCGGTCTGCATTCAAGCGCCTTTGCCAGAAGTGGCAGCTCGTCCGCCTTGATCGCCCGTGTTCCTCGCTCCAGTTTCGAGAGGACCGACTTATTCATCGTGCCCGGCCACTTTGGTTGCAACCTGGCGACAACGTCTTCCAGGGAAAGGCCTAGAGCTATGCGCCTTGCTCGTACTCTGGTGTGACTCGGCATGGTGGTCCCCCGTAACGACTTGCTAGGTACAGCAAATTCGGCAGGGCAAACCGTTCTCCCGTGTCCCATTTAGACACATTGGTAATCTTTACGGGAGCACCATGGCTTTCGACTATTCTGTCGAAAAGTTAAACAAAGTGTCGCATCTGGACACCTTGCAATGTCTCAACATTTCGGCTATGATATGTTTGCGTAGATGCAACGCAATATGCGCAGTTTGTTGCATGTCAGGACCGGACTGGAGGAGAGTGCAGCGATGCCCCATTCCAACACCGAACGCCAGTCGTTTGCCCACTTCACGGAGCACAGGTTTGATGAAGCGTATGCGTTGCTCCAACCGCTCCTGACAGATGGGAACGCGGAGACGCAGGCCCTGGGCCGGTACCTTTTCGCTCTGGGGCTGTATTTGCAGTCTCCGCAACACTTGCGGCGCTGCGTCACGCTGACGCGAGAAGTGTTGGATCAGACGCCTGGCACACCAACGCTTCAGGTCAAGGCGCTGATTAACGGCCTCCTCTACGCAAGAGCTGCCGGCGACAGCGATCAGACGGCGACCTTCGCTCTGCGCCTCCGGGTTCTGATGGGCACCCCCGCCATCATGAACGGGCAGTGGCTGGGCCGGTGCAAGAATAACCTGGGGTTTCACTACCAGGCACTCGGTGACCACGCCCGGACCAGCGCCTGCCTCGCCGAGTCGGTGGAGTGGCATCGCCACAATCAGGGCCCCTGGAGCGAGCGGGATCGGCAGTGCTACCTCGGCCGTTCGCTCACGGGTCTGGCCGAGGAGCACATTCGGGACGGTGCCGACCGCCAGGCGGAACGCACCCTGAACGAACTGCGCCCCCTGCTGGCGGACAAGCGACCGGAGATGATAGGGTACATTGAAGGCCTCCTGGCCGAGCGCAACGGTGATTATCAAACCGCTGCCGGAACCTTCGAGGCGGCGCTTGCTGCGGCTCGCTCCCATGACGAACACGACGCGGCCATGAAGATCCTATACGCTCTGGCCCGGGTGTATCGCCTACGCAACGAATGTCAGAAGCTACGGGATCTGCTGCGCCCGGTCATAGCGGACTACGCACAGGCCCGTTTGGTTTCGCAAGTGGTCAGACTCCAACGACTGGCCAAAATGGTTCCTGGTGGGGAGGGAATGGTTTCATGAGACGTGTTTCAATGCTCTTGGTTCTGTCCGTCGTGTCCCTGGCGGTTGCCGCCGCTATCGTAAATCCTCATCCGGTTTACGCTTGCGGGGGGACCACAATGCCCTGCCCGAGTAGCACCGCCCCGCCCGGCCCTCGCTAATAGAACCCTACACGCAATAAGAAGCCCGGCCATTTGGCCGGGCTTCTTGCTTTCTCCGTTAATCCTGACTGGCGGCAATCGTGCGCTTCAACTGCGAAACGATCTTCTTGACGGTTGGAACCTGTCCCGCTACTTCTTCCGGGGTGAGCCCTACTTCCTCAAACGCCAGCGCCACGCGCTCCCACTCGGGCGAGATGCTGCGATCGAAGTATTCCGCCTCACCCAGCAAAAGCCACAGGTCTGGGAGGTCCGTGAACTCGGCCACACGGGCCGGTGTTTGCTCGGCCAGGTCGCCTGTGCCAGCCATGAACTGAAGATAATCAGCGATCGGCAATCCCATGACGCCAGCCGCAAACCAGTCACGGGCGAACAACGGGGAGAACCCTTCCACCAATCGCATAACGGCGAGAACCCGCTCCTGGGCGTCAGAGGCTTGTACCTCTGGCGCCTTTTTGCGTAGGTAACGCCGCAGCTTCATGACCTCTGTGCCCCACCGCGGCCCGGGTGCCAGGCCGCATAACCAGTCCAACGAAACGCAAAGGGTTTGTGCGTTGCTGATCAAGCTCTCGAATGGAGGAGTGCGCCGACCATTGAAATAGCCGCTCGCCGTTGATGGGGCGATGTCGAGAACGCGGGCGAGTTGATCCTTGGTCAACCCCATGTCCACGCGGTAGTCGTTCAGCCGTTGACTGTACAACATGTCTTATGTCTCCTCGCCGCTCTCTGGTCTGGCGGCTACGCATTTCGCAAACCACTACCCTGATTATAAGGGTTACTACGCAGAATGTGAAGCGAACGAGTGTTCTTATTCGCAAAATGCGAAGGAACTACGCAAAAAGGGTTGACACGCCCCGGCGCCGATATTATGATGATGACAGGTTCGGTTCGCAAAATGCGCAGTAGCTTCGCAACAGGGGTGATGTTGAATGACGATACAGACTCTCGAGAACCCGCTGGCCGAAGCCATGAAGAAGTCGGGGCTCACTCAGCGAGAGATCGCTGCAAAGATAGGTGTGACGGAGCAGGCCGTCAGCGGTTGGAAATCGCTACGGCGCCGGCCTCGCCCGGAGCAGGCATTCGAGCTCGCCGCTCTGTTGAGCATCGACGTAAAGATCGTGCTTCGGAAGCGGGTGAGCAACGGTGCCTAAAGCCAAGCAGCCAGCACCCCGGAAGTGGACACCAAATTACGACCGAATCGCCGACACCATCCTGTGGTTACTCGACCAGCCGCTCCCCGCCGCAGCGCCCACCAATCCGACCGCCGAGAAGCAACCGGCATAGAGGCGCCCGCCCTGGGTGGCTAAAGAGCCCGGGCGCCCCCCAACTCCCCTAAACAAATAGAGCCCTACATATAGAGAACGGCGCCGACCCTGTTCTAGCAGGATGGGCGCCACCGAGTAACCCGCCAGTAAAGCCGGTATCGGGTCACTCTTCACACTGAAGAGTATCACCCGTTACCTCCCAGGTCAAGACAGGGAGGTTTTTCCGTTCATGAACACATCCAAGGCCCAGGTCAAGAAGATCGACAGGGCAATCGCCCGGGGTGAGGAGCAGGACGTAAGGTCCGAGGTCACGACCCTGGCCGACGAGGACCGCCTGCTCAAGCAGCTTCAAGCCCGCCAGGGTTCCGGCACCGGCTGGCACCTGGCGAGTAACGACCCGCTCCACCGGCTGGAGTCCAAGAATCACCACTGGGCCAAGTTGGCCCGGGATCTGGCAGAGCAGATGCCCCTGTGCCACAAGATTTTCAAGTACGGCAACCTCGAATGGTGGAGCTCCCGCAGCCTGCTCGAGTTGACCGACGCGGAGCTGGACTCGGCCTACATCTACCGGGACAAGTACGAAGAAGCGGTGGCGGCCGGCAAGGCCCCGGCGAGGCCGATCAAGGCCACGGACCCCGGCGAGGAGCCCTCCGGCGGGGAGTTGTACCAGATCAGCAGGGCCCTCAAGGAAGGGCTGGACAGGTTCCCGTACCCGAGCCACCTCCACCGGCGGGCCAGCATCCTCTGCACCGCCCTCAAGGACGGGGGCACCGCCTCACAGGTTCTCGAGGCCGCCTTCCGGTTCCACGAAGGGCCGTCAATCCTGTTCGTCCTGGCTGAGATGGCCGCTGTAGTCCCCGAGGTTGGCCGGCTGGTGGCCTGGCTGGAGCACGGCGAGGCAGCGTAGGACCCAACGATCCGCCCTACGGGGCAGCAGCAAGAAAGGGATGACAGGTCATGACGACCAGCAGCGAGCGCACATACCCGCCCAAGAAACTGGTGCCGGTTGATGAGTCCATTCTGGTGATTATGTACAAGGCCCCGACGCCTGGCAAGCCCTTCACCAAGAAGGTCAAGGACAAGGACGGCAACTTGGTGGAAAAGACCATCAGCCAGGTTAACTTCCACTTCCGGATTGCTGACTCCAGCCACTCGGAACTCTGCGGCCAGCCCCACATTCTCACGGCAACGGACTTCATATCGGCCGGTGACGGCACGAAGTCAGCCTCCAAGGTACACACGCTGCTCACCGTGATGGGCGGCCAGGAGTTGGCGGCGGGGCTGTCAGGAAAGTACGTGTTCGACAGCAAGGACCCGGCCAAGCTGGTCCCGCCCGAGGTGTGGGAACCCCTGGTCGAGCAGTTCTACGGCGCCACGTTCAGTGCACCCAAGCTGGACGACGCCGGCAACATGCGGCTGGGCGACAACGGCAGCCCGTACCAGACGGTCGCGGAGATCAAGACGCTCAAGTCCCTGCGGTGGAAGTTGGAGGACTGCAAACTCTGGCCCCCGCCCCGGCCCGAGTTGGGACTTCCGAACGGCAAGACCGGACAAGCCCCTCCCATAGAGCCGCCCAAAGATGAACCCAAGGAGCCGCAGACCTACATGCTACGGCGCACCTTCGGCACCCAGGCCGACATGATCGGTGAACTCAAGGCCCTGGTCAAGAGCCACGCCGACTTCGCCAAACTCAAGGACCAGTTTCTCGCCCTCAAGGGCGCCCCGTTGGTCGGAAACCTCTGCGAGGACGACGTGAAGCACCTGCTGGTTTTGTTCTGGCTGGAGGAGCACCGGGCGAATGGTGGGATTGTGTCGGCCAAGATCGGCGCCGAGTGCATGACGAAGCACAAGGCCCTGTATCGGTTGGAACCTGCCGAGGCCATCTTCCTCCTGGCTGCAAGCGACCATGAGGCCACCCTGGACAAGCAGTTTTAAGGGGGCGAGGACATACCACACGTCATCACCGCCACTAAGGCAAGCCTCTGCGCCACCTG
>JAQBPS010000004.1 GCA_028287415.1 Bacillota bacterium
GGTCCCGAGAATCCGGTCCTGCGCCGTGACCCCGGCCTGGCTGTAGGCGACCGAGGCCTCGCCCGCCTCGACCATGCCCGCCGACACCCGTGCGATCTCCCGCGTCAGGTGGTTTGGCGCGCACTGCCGGATCGGCGGGAGCTCAGCCGCCACCGCAACCGGCGCCTCCCAGGCGACCGGGGCAATCAGCTCAAACAGGTCGACCCGCCCGATGCCCCGCACCTGCTGGAGCAGCTCCGCCTTGCCCACCAGATCCTGCGTGCGGCGGAAGCCGAGCTGCGCCGTCAGCCTGCGCACCTCCTCGCCCACACTCGTGAAGAGCGAGACCAGCCGCTCCGTCGCCTCATCGTAGACCCGGGGGACGAAGGACTTCAGCCCCTTGTGGCGGGCCTCCTCCAGTGTCTCCATCTGCGTGGCGATGCCCACGTGACAGGTATCCAACTGGCAGCCGCGGCAAATCGTGCAGCCGATGGCGACCATCGCCATCGTGCCGAAGCCGACCCGGTTGGCGCCGAGGAGGATCAGCTTTACTACATCGGCGCCGGACTTGACGCCCGAGTCGCCCCAGACCTCGACGCGGTCCCGGATACCCGCCGCCACCAACGCAAGGTGGGCCTCCCGTACGCCGATCTCGATCGGCAGTCCGGCGTGGCGCAGCGCGTGCTTGCGGGCGGCGCCCGTGCCGCCATCGTAGCCGCAGAGGGCGACTACATCAGCTCCGGACTTCGCCACGCCGACCGCGATTGTGCCGATGCCCGGCACAACCGGAATCTTGACGACGATCTTCGCCTGCGGGTTGGTCGTCTTCAACTCCTCAACCAGCTGCGCCAGGTCTTCAATGGAATAGACGTCATGGTTGTTCGACGGCGAGATCAGATCGACGCCCTCGACGGCATTGCGGGCGTTCGCCACCTTGGCCGACACCTTCGAACCGGGCAGGTGCCCGCCCTCGCCGGGCTTGGCGCCCTGGCCGACCTTGATCTCGATGAACCGGCTGCCGTTCAGCATCTCCGCGTGAACGCCGAACCGGCCCGACGCCACCTGCTGCCCGCGCCACTTGAAGTAACGGCCGACCATGTCCGGAATCTCGCCGCCCTCACCGTTCATCGCAATGATATCGAGCTGCTTCGCCGCCTCAGCGTACGCCCGGAAGGCGATCTCGCCCTGGGAGCCAAAGGACATGCCAGAGATCGTCAGGGGGTAACGGTAATCCTCGATGGTGGTATCGACATCGACGGCGGGCAGCACCTCGCCGGCAACCCGCCGGAAGTCGAGCAGGTGACGCAGTGAGACCGGCAGATCACGCTCCTGCGCCGCCAGCTTCTTGAGATAATCCTCATAGCGCTCGGGACTCAGCGCCGCATCCCCGACTGACTTCCAGAGCTTCGGCCAGAAATGCTGGTCACGGGAGAGATCACCCTTGCCCTCGCCCCGCATCAGCCGGTGCCGCTCGCCGGCATCCGCCTTGAGCCGGGCAAGTGAGAGGCCGGCCTGGTCGGAGCCGCCGTAGCCCTCGGTCCCAAAGTAGCGGGCCACCTCGGGCTTCAGGCCGATGTGGCTGAAGCACCGGGCATAGCCGCGCAGTTCGTGGATCCCCAGCGTGGAGATGACCTTCTCAAGCCCCTTGGTCAGCGCGCCGACCAGGTTCTCGACGCCCTGCTTCGGGTTCGCCTCGCCGGCCGCAACCTCCAGCATCAGGTACGGATTGACAGCGTCTGCGCCCAGGCCGATCGTCAGGGCGATATCGTGCAGGGAGCGGATGGCGCTGGAGCGCAGCAGCAGCGAGCAGCGCCGGCGCAGGTTGATCTGCCCCGCCGGCAGTACCGCCTGCTTGAGCGCCTGGTCGATCGCGGACAAAGCCAGATGGGGATCGATGAACAGGCTGCCCTCATCGAACGCGGTGGCATCATCGATCAGCAGCAGCTGGGCACCCTCGCTGACCGCCTGCACGGCCTGTAGCGCCAGCCGGCCCAGGGCCTGCGCCAGCGACTCGGTCGGGGCGAAGACGGTGGCGATCCGGCGGACAACGCCGGGGTCGCTGCCGGCGCCGTAGACCGGGTCGAACTCGGCCAGCAGGTCGGAGAGCAGGTAGGTGCCGGCGGCCCGGGCCACGTCCCGGTACTCGTTGTACGTGATCGACGAGCCGGTGCGGTGGCCGCCGAGAACGATCGGCACCCGGAGCTCGACACGGGTGTCGAACAGGTGGGCCCGCTCTTCGGCGTCGTGCACGGCAATCGGCGGACGGGCCCCCAGGACGGTCCGCGTCGAGAAGTGCTCAACTTCCCGCTCACGGTCGACGGCCGGGTTCGTCACAACGGCGACGCTCTCCTTGAAATAATCGGCCAGGTTGTGGCGGGCCTCTGACAGGGCCGCCAGGGGACCGTCGTAGCCGAGCGAGCCGATCGGCTCGGCGCCACTGCCGGCCATCGCCCGGATCATCTGGAGATCCTCGCCGCTCCAGCCCATGGCCGAGAGGAGCCGCTCCTGTGCGACAGCGGTGGTGGCAGTGCTCGTGCCCGCAACCGCACCTGCGGGCTGGTAGGGCGCCAGGCTCCGCCCCTGGAACTGGACCTCCAGCGTGCGGCCCTCCGGCCCGCCGACGTCGAGAAAGCGGCGGTGGTTCTCGGGCTCCGGGAACCGGTCGCGGGCCAGCTTGAGCACCCGGTGCTGCAGTCCGGTATAGGTGAGGATATCCGGCCTGCCGGTTGCCCGCAACTGCACGCCGACCTTCTCGCCGGGCGCCATCGGGCGGGGGTCACGAATCATCTCGCTCGTCGGCACGATCCCCTGCTCCGACGAGAAGTAGACCGTCTCATCGGTCTCCACGACCCAGAACGGGCGCAGCCCCATCGCATCCACGGAGGCGACCATGTAGTCGCCGCTGCGGGCTGCGATTGCCGCCGGCCCCTGGGCGAACGGGCCCCAGGCCTGGCGGTAATACATATAGAGATCCTGCACCTCGGGCGGCATGCCCTTGATCTCACCGATGATCGGCGGGAAGAGCATCTCCATCGCCTCGAACAGCGTGACGCCGTGGCGGTGGATCATCCCCTCCATGGTGCGGTTCAGGTCCTGCGAGTCGGAGCCGCCCTTCGTGATGGTGACGCCGAGCTGCACCGCCTGCTCGCGCAGCTGGCGGATTGTATTGATCTCGCCGTTATGACCCAGCAGCGAGAACGGCTGGACGCGCTCGAAGATGGTGGAGGTGTTTGTGCTGAAGCGGTTGTGGCCAACCACCATCCGGCTCTCACAGGCCTCGTCCCGCAGCTCGGGGTAATAGGCGAGCAGGAGCCGGGCATCGCCGCGGACCTTGTAGACGACCGTGTCGGCCGAGAAGGAGATGACGTGCAGCTCGGTCTCATCTTCCAGGGCGATGGAGAGGTCGAAGCAGGCCCGGTTGATGGCCTCGCGCTGCTCGCCCGGCGCCAGGACGGCCACCTG
>JAQBPS010000031.1 GCA_028287415.1 Bacillota bacterium
AAGAACACGGCGGACACGCCGCTGTTCATCAAGCGCAACGTGCTGTTCGGCCTCGCTCAGGCCAAGGAGGCCATTCGCGCCAGCAATCAGGCGATTCTGGTGGAAGGCTACATGGACGTGATCATGCCGCACCAGGTGGGCATCAAAAATGTCATCGCACCCCTGGGCACCGCCCTGACCGACGAACAGTGCAAGGTGCTGCACCAACAGGCCCAGCAAGTGATTGTCGCGTTCGACTCCGACACTGCCGGTCAAATGGCCACCCTGCGCGGGCTGGAAAAGCTGTATGACACCGGCTGTGACGTACGGATTCTCCGGCTGCCCGATGGCAAGGATCCTGACGAGTTTATCCGTGCCCACGGAGCGGAAGGGTTCCAGCGGTGTGTTGCCGAAGCAATGCCACTAGTCGAGTTCAAGCTGCGCAGGGCGCTTGAGCAGCACCCGGCGACCGTGCCCGGCTCCAAAGCCCAGGCGCTGGAAGCTGTGTCCCGTGTCCTGATGGACGTCAGAAGTGAAGTGCTGCGGGCAGAGTACGTCGACCTTGCCGTCAACCTGTTTTCCAAATGGTCGCCGGACCTTCCTGACCAAAATATGAAGGTCGCGATCGACAGGCAGATGAATCGCCTTCTCCAGCAAGGCTCTCAGCATAGTCAGTGGAATTCCAGGAATAATATTAGGGACTCGGGGTTTGCGCACCATACGCCGTCGTTGCCGCATGCAGCCGAAAACAGGGGCCCCGGTTCGACCAGACCGCTCGACAAACGGCTGACCCGTGACGACCTGGTCTGGCGAGCCGAACGGACCCTGCTGCATTTGCTGCTCCAATACCCCGGTCTGCTGGCGCGTATCAGGGCTGAACTGGGCGAATCGCCCCTCAGTGATCCGGTGCATAGTGCGGTGTACCAGGTGGCATTGGTGGCCTGCAGCAGCAGCAACGCCATGGCCGGCCCGATTGTCGCCCGGGTGCTCGACACGCTATCAGACCCCGATGCACGTCTCGTCGTCACCGAAATGGCCACTAATCCATTAGTCTCGGCCGATTCGGAACAGGAGGCAGGCGACTGCATCGAGAAGATACAGCAGCATAGAGTTTCAAGGAGAATTGAGGACTTGGAAAATCTGATGAAAGCGCAACAGGCGGCCGGCCAACCGGCCGATCACGCCGTGCTGCAAGAGTATATGCAACTTCAACTGCAGCGAAAGAAGCCGTCCAAGTCCTAAGGTGGGTGCGGAAGGGGGGTAGTCATCAATGGAGTCCAAAGAAGTGAAAATGGAAAGCGCCAAGGAAATGGTAAGGGGTCTGATCATCAAGGGCAAGCGCAAGGGCGCACTGAGTTACAGCGACGTGGCCGACTCGCTGCAGGGGCTGGAACTCGGGACCGATCAGATGGACGGAATCTACGAAGCCCTGTCCGAGGCCGGCATCGACGTCGTCGCTGACCGTGGCGAAGACGCGGCCGACGAAGAGGATGTTCCTGCGGGATTAGGCGAAGAGACCGAGACCGAGACCGAAACCAACACCGCGACTGAGAAAGAAGAAGTCGAAGACGAGGTTGAACTCGATCTCTCCGTCCCTGAAGGGATTGCCATCGATGACCCGGTCCGCATGTACCTCAAGGAGATCGGACGTGTGCCGCTGCTCTCCGCAGAGGACGAGGTGCAACTGGCCGGCCGGATCGAGCAGGGGGACGAAGAGGCCAAGCGTCGTCTCGCTGAGGCGAACCTTCGCCTTGTGGTCAGCATTGCCAAGCGTTATGTGGGCCGTGGCATGCTGTTCCTGGACCTGATTCAGGAAGGCAACCTGGGCCTGATCAAGGCGGTCGAGAAGTTCGACTACCGTAAGGGCTTCAAGTTCTCCACCTACGCAACATGGTGGATCCGGCAGGCCATCACCCGCGCCATTGCGGACCAGGCTCGCACGATCCGAATCCCCGTCCACATGGTGGAGACCATCAATAAGCTGGTACGGGTCACCCGCCAGCTCGTGCAGGAGCTGGGGCGTGAACCCGCCCCGGAAGAGATCGCCGCCCAAATGGAGATCTCGCTCGAGCGGGTCCGTGAGATCCAGAAGATCTCGCAGGAGCCCGTGTCGCTGGAGACGCCGATCGGTGAGGAGGAGGACTCCCACCTGGGCGACTTCATCGAGGACCAGGATGCCCCGGCACCGGCAGAGGCCGCCTCCTTCCGGCTCCTCAAGGAGCAGCTGGAAGAGGTGCTGGAGACCCTTACCCCCCGTGAGGAAAAGGTGCTCCGGCTGCGCTTTGGCCTGGATGACGGCCGGGCCCGGACCCTGGAAGAAGTCGGGCACGTCTTCGGCGTCACCCGTGAGCGCATCCGCCAGATCGAGGCGAAGGCGCTGCGCAAGCTTCGGCACCCGAGCCGCAGCAAGAAGCTGAAGGATTACCTGGACTAGGCAAATGCAGGGGGCGCCGGCGACGGCGCCCTTTTCGCGCCTGCTTTTTCTTGGTCTGCCACCATTGTGCTCTTGCAATCAACCCTGCTGCTCACGTACAATGAGTTGCGCTCTGTTCCACAACCGGGCCCTTAGCTCAGTGGTTAGAGCTGCCGGCTCATAACCGGTTGGTCGTAGGTTCGAATCCTACAGGGCCCACCATAAGGTAAAAGGCTCTCCGACACAAACGTCGGAGGGCCTTTTTGTCATGCGCCCGTCATGGGCGCGACCCCGATGCGTTTGCGTCACCCGTGTCAACTACCGCTAGACAAAAATACATAGACCAGGAAGGGACATAATGAATTACGTTTGAATACAGTCATATAAACGTAGATTTCAATATTTTTGAGAGGATGTTTAGTGCTTGAGGGACGACGGCGAGGTGCAACAGTCGGGGAGGCTAGATGGATGAGACTGCAGGGGAAGGTTGCGGTTGTTACGGGATCCAGCATGGGGCTTGGGGAAGCGATCGCCGGCGAGTTGGGCAACCAGGGCGCTCGACTCGTGATCAACTCGCGGAGCCGGGAGCGGGCGGTGCGCATGGCAGAAAGCCTGGCGGAGCAGGGGGTGGAGGCGCTTGCCGTGGCCGGTGACGTGAGCACCCGGGCGGGCAACCAGGCCCTTGTGGACGCGGCGGTGGAGCGGTGGGGCCGGCTGGACATCATGGTCAACAATGCCGGCATCTCACGCAATGGCCGTTCCCTGGAGCTGGACGAGGCGGAATGGCTGGACCACATCAACGTGAATCTGAACGGCCTCTTCTTTGGCTGTCAGGCCGCTGCCCGGCAAATGGTCCGACAGCAAACCGGCGGCGTCATCATCAACCTGGGGTCGATTTACTCCCACGTAGGCAACCGATTCCGGGCGGCTTACATCGCTTCCAAGCATGGGGTCTCGGGCCTTACCAAGGCACTGGCCGCCGAGTGGGCGCCGCACCATATCCGGGTGCTGGAGGTCTGCCCGGCTTATATTCGCACACCGATGATCCAGACTGATCTGCAGACGGGCGCGGTCGATGCCGAACTGTTCTTCACCGACGGTGACATCCAGCGCCGGACGCCGCTGGGGCGCTTCGGCGTACCCGACGAGGTGAGCAAGGTGGTCTCGTTCCTGGCGAGCGACGAGGCGTCTTTCATCTCCGGCACGTCGGTGAATGTCGACGGCGGCTGGGTCGGGTATGGCGGCTGGTAAATCTGCTTCTCGAACAGGGCCCCGGGGAGTCCCCCGGGGCCCTGTTTCTGCATGTGTTTCGCCTCTTGTTATAATTGTAACAATAAGCTAGTTAAAAAAATATATACACCAGTTGAAATTGCGTGGAGGGAAATTGGCTGGACTGGAAGAATGAAAAGTTGTCTGGTCAGACCAGAAGAGTACCAAGGTATGGCAAGAGGTCGACCATGATCGTACCTGAGGGGTGGGAATCTAGTGAGCCTCAAACGGGAGGTCCAGCAGCCGACATACATTGCCGTGGTCGAAAAGATCCAGGAGTTGATCCGCACGGGCGAACTGGCTCCGGGAGACCAACTACTCCCCGAGCGGCAGTTGGCGGAAAAGCTGGAGGTCAGTCGGTCATCGTTGCGTGAAGCCCTCGCCATGTTGGTCGGTATGGCTGTTCTCGAGGTGAACGCCAGGGACGGTGCCTACGTCCGGAAGCGGAGCCTTGAGGATGCGATCCACCCTTTGGCCCTGATGGTCTTTCAGGAGCGGGAGAACGTGATCCATTTGATGGAGGTGCGGGGGATCGTTGAGACCCAGGCCGTCCGGCTCGCAGCGGAGAGGGCCACAAGGGCCGACGTCGAGCGGTTGGCTGAGACCTGTCGGCGGGTGGAGGACGATATTCGTGCCGGCCGGGATGCTGGTGAGTCTGATACGCTGTTTCATCTCCGGATCGTTGAGTGCGCCAAGAATCCCCTCGTCTCCCAGGTGATGAGCATGTTGACTCACGTGATGAAAGAGGGCTACGGCCCGGGGCGAAGGAAGCTGCTGGCGGACCCCGATCTGGCCGAGACCTTCATTCGAGAGCACGCCGATGTCGTGAGGGCCATCGAACGGGGCGATCCGAGTGCGGCGGAAGCGGTGATGCGGGAACACATCGCTATGGCACTGACACACTTCCTTGAACAACGTTGATTTCACAAAAATTTTCGTCAGAAGGAGCGCAATTGCGATGCCGAAACAGGGACTGGTCACGCTGGCCCGCCGGGAGGAGTTCACCTGGGAGCCCATTGAGACTGCCAGCGGCACATTCCGCATCACCCGGCCGTTTGATAGCCGGAACTGCCCGACCGTTGGGGGCGGCATCTGTGAACTCAATGCCGCCGAAATGGCCTGGACGCCGAACTACGACGAGATCGTCACGGTGCTCTCGGGTGAGCTGGTTATTGAACACAGCGGTACGGAACTCACGGCCCGGATGGGGGACATGGTCCTGATCCGTTACGGTGCCGAGATCGTCTACCGGAGCCGTACCAAATGCGCCTTTTCCTGGGTATTGAGCCCGGCGAATTGGAAGAGCCTGCGGTGGCCCGAGTGATGGCCCGAAACTGAGACGAGGGGGAACAGAAGAATGTTGAAGCGACCCTGGTTCCGGACAGGGGCTCTGGCCGTGGCAGTTGCGCTGCTGCTGACCGCATGCGGTGGGGCGGCTAGCAGCCCGGGGGGGCAGAGCGTTGGCGCAGCCAAGAAGGTGAAGTTGGGCCTGGGTGCCCCGCTCACAGGCTCTTCCGGCGAGGACGGCAACCTGATCAAGAACGCTGTGGTCCTGGCCCTTGAGCACCGGAAGGACGACGCCAAACTAAAGGATTACCAGATTGAACTGGTGGCGGAAGATGACAAGGCCGATCCGAAGGAAGGCGCCGCGATCGCGAACAAGTTCGCCGGCGACAGCGCCATCTTCGGGTACATCGGCGACTACAACAGCTCCGTGACGCTGGCCGCCGCCCCGATCCTGCAGAGGGCGGGTATCAGCCAGATCTCGCCGGGCTCCAGTTCCCCGAAGATCACCGGCTTCTCGGAGTTCCTCTTCCGCACGCAGCCGACCGACCGCACGAGCGGAGAGAACCTGGTCAACTGGGCGCAGGAACTGAGCATCAAGAAGGTGGCCGTGATCTACGAGAACACCGATTACGGCAAGGGCCTCCAGAACGTGTACGAGGGGAACTGGCCCAAGACCGGCGGCCAGATTGTGACGACCGAGTCATACCTCTCGGGCCAGACCAGTGACTTTACCGCCATCATGACCAAGGTGAAGAACGCCGGCGCCGAGGCGATCCTGCTTGGGTCCCTCTACAACGAGTCCGCGGCGATGGCCAAGCAGGCGAAGCAACTAGGCATGAACATTCAGTTCTTCGGGAGCGACTCAATGTACGGCCCGGGCCTGATCGATCTCGGCAAGGAAGCCGTCGAAGGCTTCCGCGTGGTCTCCGGCATGAACCCCGGCTCCACCGACCCGGCGTCGAAGAAGTTCGCTGACGGCTTCAAGGCCAAATTCAACAAGGAGCCCAATAGCTTCGCCGGCCAGGCGTACGACGCGGCAAATATCTTCCTGGATGCCCTGGCGGCGGCCGGTCCGGACCGGGTCAAGATCAACAAGTACATTCACGACCTCAAGGACTTCCCCGGCGTTACCGGCAAGACCACCTTCGTGAAGGGCGATGCGGACAAGACCCTTTACCGGTTCCAGGTGCAGAGCGGCAAGTTCGTCAACGTCCAGAAGTAGCAGGGCAGGCCAGGGGCCGGGTGTTCCGGTGCCTGCCTGAGAGAGGGGTGGTGGCCCTTATGATCCTTCAGCAACTGGTGAACGGTTTGGCTGTCGGGGCTGTGTACAGCCTGATTGCCCTGGGTTTCACCATGATCTACGGCGTTCTCCGAATTGTGAATTTTGCCCACGGCAGCATCTACATGGTCGGCGCCTTCATGGGCCTGACCGTGGCGAAGCACCTGCACACGAACCTCTGGATATCCATCACCGTGGCGATGCTCGGGGCGGCTATCCTGGGGATTCTCGTGGATCACGTCTCTACCCGCCAGCTCCGGTCGGCTGATCCCTACTCAGCCCTGCTCAGCACCCTGGGCGTTTCAATCGCCCTGTCCGTAACGGCCGAACTGATCTGGGGCTCCTCGACCCAGCCCTTCCCGTCCGGCATGGCAGTGCACACCTACGAGGTCGCCGGCGTGGTCGTCAACAGCTTCTTCCTGATCATCATCGGCGTCACCCTGGTGCTGATGGTGGCCCTCTACCTGTTCGTCCAGAAGTCCCCGCTCGGGGTGGCCATGCGTGCGGTCAGCCACAGCGTCGACACGGCACGGCTGATGGGGATCAACGTTGACATGGTCATTCGCATGACGTTCGCAATCTCGGGCGCCCTGGCTGCAGCCGGCGGCGTGCTCGTCTCGGTTTACTACGATGCCATCTACCCCAGCATGGGCTACGTGGCAGGACTCAAGGCCTTTACGGCCGCGGTAGTCGGGGGCATCGGATCGATCCCGGGCGCCATCCTCGGCGGCTTCCTGCTTGGACTCGCCGAGAATTTCGGCGCCGCCTACCTTTCCTCCGGCTATAAGGACGCGATCGCCTTCACGATCCTGCTCGCCGTCCTCCTGATCAAACCTGCCGGCCTGCTGGGACGGCATCTGGTCCAAAAGCTGTGAGGGGGGCGTGCCTGTGCTGACAACGGCGGGATTGCCGCTTTGGGGCCGGTACCTTCTGGTCGGGGGCTGGCTGCTGGTCCCACTGCTCCTTGGCAAGTGGGACTACGGGCTCCACGTGCTGATCATGGTGGGGGTTTACGTCGTGCTCGCCCTGAGCCTCAACCTGGTGAATGGCATGGCCGGCCAATTGAACCTGGGGCATGCCGCATTCTTCGGCATTGGCTCCTACATCACCGCACTGCTGATGGTTGAGAAGGCCTGGCCGTTCTGGGCGACCCTCCCCCTGGCGTTCGTGATCTCCGGGATGTTCGGGCTGCTGGTGGGCCTCCCTGCGCTGCGGGTTTCCGGGGACTACCTGGGGATTGTGACGCTCGGGTTCGGCGAGATCACCCGCTTGGTGCTGATCAATTGGATCGATGTGACCCATGGCCCGATGGGGGTGCCCGGTATCCCGGCGCCGACGCTGTTCGGCTACGCCTTCAGTTCCAAGGCCGCCTACTTCTATCTGGTCACGCTGCTGGCCGCCGCCACCTGGTGGGTGATGGACCGCCTGGCTGTCTCGAAAATCGGGCTGGAGATGCTCGCCCTCAAGGAGGACGAGCGGGTGGCGCAGGCGTTGGGCATCAACGTGGGGCGGGTGAAGCTGCAGGCTTTCGCCATCGGCGCCTGCTTTGCCGGCCTGGCGGGGGCGTTCTACGCGGTCTACATCTCCTTCATCAGCCCGGACAGCTTCCTTTTCAACGACTCAGCCGTGATTCTCTGCATGGTGGTGCTGGGCGGCATGGGCAGCGTGCTGGGCTCGGTAGTCGGTGCGGTCATCCTGATCATCGCTCCGGAAGGCCTGCGCTTCCTTGGCTCGTGGCGGATGGTGCTGTACGGAATCCTGCTCACGGTGATGATGGTGCGCAAGCCGTCGGGGATCTGGGGGCTCGAGCGTCGGGTTCGGAACGCAATCAGGCTGACCGCCGGGGGGTGAAGCGATGACGCCGCTGCTCGAAACAAGGGATCTGACCGTGCAGTTCGGCGGCTTGACAGTGGTGGACAGCCTCGACCTGAGCCTGAATGAGGGGGAGGTGCTGGGGCTGATCGGGCCGAACGGCGCCGGCAAGACGACGGTGTTCAACCTGCTCACGGCTGTGTACAAGCCCACCCGGGGCCAGGTGCTCTTCCGGGGGGAGTCGATTCACAAACTCCCGCCCTATGCGGTCCCGCGCCGGGGCATCGCACGGACGTTCCAGAACATCCGGCTCTTCGGCACCCTGACCGCCCTGGAGAATGTCCTGATCGGTCACGGCCACCGGGTGCAGGAGGGGTTGCTCCAGGCGATCCTGCGGAACCGCTCCGCCCGGGAGCAGCGCCGGGCCTGGATCCGGCGGGCGGAGGAGCTGCTGGCCTTCGTGGGACTGGGCAGTGCAGCCGATGAAGCCGCCACCGGCCTGCCATACGGCAAGCAACGGCTGCTGGAGATCGCACGGGCCCTGGCCAGCGAATGCCAGGTGCTGCTGCTGGACGAGCCCGCCGCCGGCATGAACCCCCAGGAGAAGACGGAGCTGATGCGGCTGATCCGGCGGATCAGCCGTGAGCTTGGGAAGACCGTGCTGATCATCGAACACGATATGCGCGTGGTGATGGAGCTTGTGGACCGTGTGGTGGTGCTGGAGTATGGCCGGAAGATCAGCGAGGGCCTGCCGGAAGCGGTCCGGAACGACC
>JAQBPS010000049.1 GCA_028287415.1 Bacillota bacterium
CACAGGACTGGTTCATACAGGCCCCCATACCGTCCACGATATCCCGGTAGTTACCAGTGTATGTTTCGGTCTGGGCTGCTTCGTAAAACGGGGCCACGCCGGTAAGGGGCGGCTGACCACTCCCTGAACGAGCCTGGTTAGCCAGTGCAACCAATGCAGCCCACTGCGGGGCGCCCACGCTGGTGCCGCCTAACGTGTAATACTGGCCCAGCACATAGGTCGGGAAACCGACCCAGTCAGCGGCATAGGCCACGTCCGGCACGCCGCGGTTTGTACCGGTGTGAAATCCTTGCTGGTACGCAGGGATCGCATCAAAGCGGCTCAGTCCACCGGTGGAACCGATCGGACCCGTATGGTTGGTAGTGTCGGTGAATCTGCCCCAGGCACTTTCAGCCCACTTGGTGCCGACCATTTTCAGCGTGGTTCCGCCAACGGCGAGCACATTCGGCGACGCTGCCGGGTACAGCTGATTGCCGCCGTAATCGTTATCGCCGGAAGCGGCGACGAACACGACACCGGGGTGATTGGTAAAGTGCGTTTCCCGGGCAGCATCATCAGCAGTTTGCTCCCAGCCAAGGCTGATCGAAACGACGGAACTGCCCTGCGCGACGGCGACGTCAATGGCGCCCATCACATCATCAGGGGTGGGGGTGGCTGCATCCACGAACAAGATGTCGGCCCCCGGGGCTACGACATGCGCCCACTGCACATCGGAAGCGGCCTCAATATGATAGTGTGTACCGCCGGACCAGTATAGGTCAGGATACTGTGTAGAGACGGCCGGCGCCTTCACCCGTTCGAAACACGGGTGCGGCCCTGCCGTTACAGTGCAAGGATCGTTACCAGCGAGGCCGTGCATGCTGCCAGTCCCATAGCTGTTGATAAACACTGCGAGGTCGGATCCCGCTGCGAGGTAGTCACCGGTCCCGACGATGGCGACCGTTTGCCCTGCTCCGTCGTACGGCAGCTTACTAAAGCCGTACCAGTCTCGGATGAATCCGGGCATCTGTTTGGACGGTGCGGAACTGCTCGGGGCGCTTGGTGTTGCCTGAGGCTTGGCAACGACTGGAGCGCCGTTGCCGACGTGACCTACCGCCAGTGATAACAAGCCAGCAGCAATGACACCCAGCCAACGGGTCCGATATCCGGATCTGTTCATCAATTGGGCCTCCCTCTTGTCCAGTGGCCGCCAAGGTTGAATAACTCACCGATCCATTACCAATATATACTATTATTAGTGGTTAAGTCAACATTTGGACTGAATATTATGTAAAAAATTCTCTTTCAAACGAGGACGAGTAACCGCAAGAGCTGCGTCGGAACCATGAGGGGTCGTTGTGCGGTTTCGGAAGCTCGCAGATGCAGAGGTGTGCACCAATGAGTGAAGCCGGCATGCCCCACATGAGAGCAGCCAGCTTTCGCCATGACGCTACACTTTCTAAGCGCCTGAGTCCCGACGTCAATATTCGCACGCACAGGGAAAATCCGCAACCCTTCTGTAAAATAAAAAAGCCAGGGAGATGACTCCCTGGCTGCTTCTTGTACGCCTCGCAGTTTACGTAACTAGGGGGTTCAAGTCCCTCCAGTGCCTTTGCTCGTTTTCCTCGGCACTGTAGCCTAAGAACAGTCCGCACGCCGAGAGGCGCGGATGGCAGGGCGTCCCGGGTGACTGGGAGTCCGAAGGGCCTGCGGCAAAGCTCCAGCCTGTAGTGCAAGCGAACTAGAGGTGGCATCTACGAGTCGGGGACCCGCCAAGGAGCCGGGGAAGCCTACGCCGATTGGGGTACCTGGCGGAAAACAGCAAACGAGCGACGACCGTCCAGGGGCTGCGGGTGTGATTACAGATGGGATGGAGCGGAACAGCTACGTAGATGATCGGGGGAGATCTCATGAGGTCCTGGTCCAAACGGGCACAGGTAGCCGCGGTATAACCCCAGTGGGAAAGCCAGAGCGACGCTCCATGAGAAGTCAGACGGCGTCGTAGTAGTGCTGATACCTGGGCCAATGAACCCCGGCGACGGGCGGGAGGAGAAAACCAGGAGGAGCGAAGGGCACCTAGCCGAGTCGAGTCAGACCGCGTTTGCGAGTGGCACATGGTGCGCCGGGGCTTAAACGCAATGGCCGCCACCGAGCGGGGGAACCCCACCCAGCCGGAAACCCCGAGGCGAGGTCATAAGGGGCGGTATCCCAGACCTGAGTAGCGCAGCCTGGAAGGTGCGATTGCGAGAGCTAACACGCAGCCGGAGCGACGTGAAGAATCAGGGCCATGTGTTGGTAGTGGGCGATGGAATGGCTGGTGAGCAGGGGCCGGGGAAGGTGATACCGGTCACTGAGAGACGATACTACAGCCTGATTGACAAGGTGTACGATCTCCGTAACCTGTTCGAGGCGTGGAAGGAAGTCAAGCGGAACAAAGGCGCTGCGGGAATCGACAGGGTGACGATCTCCCGGTTCGAAGCGAATCTGGAGCGATACCTGAAGATGCTCCACGAGCGATTGCGAGCAGGCACATACACGCCGCCGCCAGTCCGGCGCGTGTACATCGATAAGGCGGACGGAAGCAAACGGCCCCTCGGGATTCCCACTGTGGCAGACCGAGTGGTGCAGCAGGCGGTTCGGCGGGTGCTCACACCGATCTTCGAAGCGGTGTTCCTGCCGTGTAGTCATGGCTTCCGAAAAGGCTTCTCGACGCGCTCTGCAATTGTGATGGTGGAGGAATACCGCAGGCAAGGGTTCCGCTGGGTGGTCGACGTAGACTTCAAGGCCTACTTTGACACGCTGGACCACGAGGTGCTGATGGCGAAGGTAAAAGAGAAGGTGACCGATGGGTCTATCCTCAGACTGATTCGTTCGTGGCTGACTGCAGGAGTCATGAGCGACGGCAACCTGACCTACCAGACCACGGGGACGCCGCAGGGGGGAGTTATCTCCCCGCTGTTGGCGAACATCTACCTCCACAGCCTTGATCTGGCCCTCACCAAGTGGGGGTACAAGGTCGTCAGGTACGCGGATGATTTGGTGGTACTTTGCCAGACACAGAACAAGGCAAAGACGGAGCTGGGCCTACTGAAGCAACTGGCAGAAGGGGAACTGCGGCTTACGCTCCACCCGGAGAAAACCCGCATTACCCGCTTCTACAACGGCTTCGACTTTCTGGGGTTCACATTTAAGCGCCAGCACCGTGTGGCTCGAAGGCGTGCCCTGGACAAGTTCAAGGAAAAAGTGAGAGAACTCACTCCACGCCAGACGCACCTCACCGTACGGGAAGTGATTGCCCAACTCAACCCGGTGATCCGGGGGTGGGGCAACTACTTCAAGATGGGACACATGAAAGGTCGGTTCGAGTCGCTGGACCAGTGGATCCGGATGCGAATCCGCTCCCTGGTCTTGAAACGAAAAGCACACCGCAGCCGCGTGGCTTCCAGTGTGCTCCCGAACCGACGTCTCGCTGATTTAGGGCTGGTATCCTTGCTCACCCTTTAGCCCAGCAGGTGTGAAATCTGCACCCTGGTGACGGGGGACGACGACTCACTCCCTGTTGTAGGGCTACGACCGGCGGAAGCCGGATGCGGGAAAACTGCACGTCCGGTTTGACGAGGGGGCGTCGCTCGAAAGGGCGGCCCCTACTCTATTTTGCTACCGCACATACTCGCCAGCGCCAATGTCATAGACAGCAGGTGTGTGGGGGGACATGTCAGGCCGTGTGGCTGATCGCCGTTGGGACCGAAGTTGATACATAGTCAGGTCGGCACTGGCCAGTAGGGTCAGGCCATTGAAACCGTCGTCGGGACAGGCTGCCGATCCGGCTGAGAGGACGCCTTCTCCGGCTGTGTTGGTGATGCGGGCGCAGATCGTAGCGGTAAGCTTGGCGTCAGCACCTGGGACGAGGACGACAAATTCATCGCCACCGTACCGGTAAACCAAATCGGATGGGCGGCTGGATCGACAGATGCAATCGGCCGCACGCTGTAGCAGTTCATCGCCCGCACTGTGGCCGTGCGTGTCATTGATCTGCTTCAATCCGTCGACATCGATGAAGATGAGACCGAACGGTTCACCCCGTTGTGTGAACCTGTCCAGGTCGCGGTGCAGGGCGCGACGCGTCATGCTACCCGTGAGTATATCGACGGTCGCTTCCCGCTCGACAGCAGTGAGTTGCAGGAAGAGGACGCCGAGCATCGCAAGCGAAATGGCGACCAGGGGTGCCCAGACCCATTCCGGAACCAGCTGCTGGCCAGTGGCCATGTGACCGAGTACCAAACAAGCAAGGATCCAGCAAAGGATTGCCAGGTAACGATACGCTCTGCCTTTTCGGAACAACTGGCCCACAGCAATGCCTCCTATCCCAAGGGCGTCCGCTTGTCTGCCGCAGTGCTCCCGCCGTTCACGAGTCTCGCCTGCACAATCAGCCGTCGGTCGGCCAGCCCCGGCGGGTCGCACGTGGTCAAGGTCAGGCTCGGACTGGGCGTCGGGTTCAGCACCGACAGGTCATAAGGGCTGGTGAGGAAGACCCGCTCCACGGCAAAGGTGAGTGTGCGGTCCGGATAGGTGACTACGATGGTGTCACCGGGTTTCAGGCTGTCCAGCTTGTAGAAGAACGAGGGCATGCCCTTTACGGTACGGTGGCCGGCGATGCCCGCGTTGCCGGTGTCACCGGGCAGGGGCGTACTCGGGTAGTGGCCCGGGCCCCGCCCCAGGGGCTCATCATCGATGCCTTCCTGGACCATGTAGCGGATGGCTGCGGCTGGGATTTCTATCCGGTACGAGCCGGCGGGCCGGGACACCTGGGGCGCCCCGGACGGCTGCGTGGGCGCCGCAGCCAAGTCCGGGGCGGCCGGGGCCCGAACCGCCGGACTGGGGGCAGCAACCCCGGGTGCGTGCCAGTCAAACCGGGCCAGCAGCAGTGCTTGCTCCCGCCGCTGGGCGACCCACGACGCCAGGGGGGTTAGCAAGGCTAACGCCCCCATCCCCATGAACACGAGGCCAATCGCCCGCCTCATGCGCATG
>JAQBPS010000073.1 GCA_028287415.1 Bacillota bacterium
ATGAGCAGATGGGACGATGGGCGTTGAGTAGGCGACTGTTCAGTGAGCGGCACGCTTCCGACGGTCCCGGTGGGAACCAGGCATCCTTCACTGACGTCCATACTTCTGTAAGGGATTGCAACCAGAAGGAGATGTTCGTTCCATGAATCGGCTCCCCAAATTGGGTATTGCGGTACTCTTGTTCCTGCAGACGCTCGCGCCGACAGCGAGCGCAGCACCACTCTCATGGCAACCGCAGGGCTCCCTGCCCGCGAACTCGGCTTCAACCGGTGCCCTGGGCGTGATCTACGGGAAGGGACAGTTTCTGGTGACAGACCGCATGGCCGGCACATACACCTCGTCCGATGCAAAGGCATGGACCAGCCACGCACCCACTCCCTGGATCTCGCCGATCAAATTCCTGAACGGCCGATTCTTTGGCGGTGGAACCACCGGCAATGGCAAGTACCTCGCAGTTTCCGATGATGGCCTCGCCTGGCGGACGGGCACGGATTCGTGGGCGATGGCGCCGGTGGCGGACGTGGCGTACGGCAAGGGGCGGTACGTTATGGGCCTATTCAACGGGGTTCCAACCATGATTTCGTCCGACCTGAAAACCATGACCTACAGCCAGAGCCCGGTGATCGGCCCGATGCGGGGCGTCACCTACGGGAAAGGGCTCTTCGTAGGCGCCGCCGACGGCATGTACTACTCGGCAGACGGTCTCACGTGGACGGAAGCGGTTCCGCCGCTCGGCGCCCCCGCCTCGGGCGATGGGTTCACCGATGTCGTATACGGCGGGGGTCGGTTTGTTGCGGTCGGTCTGACCGGTATGGCTACGGGCACCGTCAAAGGTGTGCTCTATACATCAACGGATGGGAAGCGCTGGGCGCAGGCTCCGATCGATGCTACCGGACTTTATGGCGTAGCGTTCGGGGGCGGCCGGTTTGTCGCCTTCGGGCCGAAGAGCATCATCACTTCCGAAGATGGCGAGCACTGGACCGCTGAGGCGAACGGCAGTGGTGCCATGACCTTCGCCTATGGTGCGGGCAAATTCGTCGCGGTGGCCCCTGACCGCACAGTGATGGCGGCTGCCGTCTGTGGCTCACGGTTCCCCGACGTAGCGGCAGGTCACTCGGCCTGCGATGCCGTCGAAGCGCTGTCACGGCAGCAGATTCTGTCTGGGTACCCCGACGGCTCGTTCCGTCCCGGTACGGCTGTGACGAGGGCGGAGCTGGCCAAGATGCTGACGCTGGTGCGGGGGCTGAAGCCGGAGCCCACGAGTTCGCTGCCGTTCTCGGATACGGCTGGCCACTGGGCTGCAAGCAGCGGCTATTTGCAGGCGGCTGTTACGGCGGGCATGATCAACGGTTTCCCGGATGGTACCTTCCGGCCGAATCAGCCGGTGACCCGTGCTGAGGCGGCGAAGATGGTCGCCGCTGCGGCCGGGCTGCAGCCGGGGGCTGGTGCCGCCTATCGTGACATCACGGGCGGTGACTGGTTTGCGGGCTGGGTGGCTGCGGCCCGGGGCGCTGATCTGCTAGGGGCGGGGGGCTATCACTCGCTGTGGGCGGAGCAGGATTTCCGGGGGAACGCTGCGGCGGACAGGGGAGAAGCTGCGACGCTCCTGGATAACCTGGGAAACTACTAGCATATTGAAAAGGAACACCCTCAAGCGTATGCCGCTTGAGGGTGTTGTGCTATAGCTTCAGTTTGCCGCCGACAACGGAGTCGATCACGTTGCTGGCTCTGTCGAGGAACGTTGGGTTGACGTTACTGCCGAAGTTCTCCCGTGCTTGATTCCAGGCGTATTTCGCCCCGACCATCGCGAGCGCCCACGCACCTGCCCAGAGGAGACCCTTACCGATGCCACCAGTGGTGCCGGTGCTGCCAGGGCTGGTCATGTCGCCAGTTCTCACCTTGTCATCCATGAACGTCACTCCTCACTCCATACCTTATTTCTTAAAACTATATAACTGTTATCTGATAACGTCAATACAATCGAGCAAAATACGACCGAGGAATTGTCGCTGGATCCCGGGGCAAAGTGAAACATCTGTTGCACTTTCATTGCGATAATGCGAAGATTTGAGTGAAACAACTGTTTCATTCGAAGGGGTGCGCACGATGGCGGAACGCCAATGGCTGCTGCTGCTACCGCAGGTCCCTTCTTCGCCATCCAGCTTCCGTGTAACGATTTGGCGCCGCATGCGGGCAGCAGGAGCCGTAAGCCTTCAAAACGGCGTCTGGGTCTTGCCGCAGGGGGCCGACCAAGAACGCGCTGCCCGGGAACTCCAGGCCGAAATGAATGCAGCCGGAGGTACCGTCCTTGTCATGGTAGCCTCGCTGCTCCCGGGCGGAGACGATGAATCCATCATCAGCCAGTTTCGGTCCGACCGTGACCAAGATTACGCTGAGTTCCGTGAGCGGTGCAGTGAATTCCTCAAAGAGCTTGAGAAAGAAAGTGCTCAGCAGAAGATCACCTACGCTGAACTGGAAGAGAACGATGAGGATCTGAAGAAGCTATCCAACTGGCTAAGCAAGATTCAGGGACGGGACTTCTTCCGCGGCCAACAATGGCAGCAGGCGGTCGACGATCTGGCCGCCTGTCAGCGGGCGTTAGAGGCTTTCGTTGGGCGGGCGGCCCTTGGTCCGGAAGCGAGAATCCACGTGAAGGAAGAGCCGCAGGATGCCTCCGCTCCGGTGCAGGAGAATCGCCCTGGCCTACTGGACTTGCTCGCCGCTAGTGTTCAGGGTGTGTTCGACATCAAAGCCTTGCCGATACCTGCCTCTCAGCAGGTCGTGCTGCCGTATCGCAGCGCCCTGAACTTGCTTGCTAACCCGAAGGGAACGCTCTTCGCCCTGCGTGACGGCGCCCTCACGGTGGCTCAGCACTGGACGGACGCACTGCTTACCAGGGGAGCAGAGTTGAAGATCCCGGGCGGGTCCGGACTGCGCATTGGGGACGCCTTGGACCTCAACATAGTCCGCTATGTATGGCCGGGACGAGCGTCACGATTGTACCAAGTTGACGCCAGTAGCCGAGGAAATCCACCGGAACAACGTTTCCGGCACGAGTTGCCGATCACCCGCGAGCAGGTCGAAGCAGATGATCGACCCGTTGCCTTGATTCTACACGGCTTCTGCTCTTCCACCACGGGCTGGCACTTTGAACCACTCAAGACATGGTTGACTGATCCCGACGTTGGTCGCTATGGCCTCGTGCTTGGCTTTGAATGTGATACTGTGCAGCGGCGCCTTCCCGACCTGGCTGGCGACCTGCGGGAGCACCTCCGGAGGCTTGGGCTGCTACAAGGCAGGCGCCGGCTAGACGTATACTCGCATAGCATGGGCGGGGTTGTAGCCCGTTGGTTGCTGGAGAATCCCGAGGATCCGATCAGTGAGGAGCAAAGCACCATTCGCCGGTCTGTCCGGCGCCTGATCATGGCTGGCCCTCCGAATCTGGGGGTACGCATGGCCGAGCTTGGTGACCAGTTGATCCGGTTACTGCATATGCAGCGCCGGTTTTCTGACACTGACATGGCCACCGCCCCGGCGGCCCTTCGAATCCCGCTCGTGTTTGCGCTGGCGCGTCGTTTCTCGGTGACTGTGCCCACAGCCCAAACGATGGTTCAGGGTTTGAATGACCTGATGCCCGGGAGCGACGCCCTGACTGCGCTTTTGGCGAACTCACGTCTCTTTCCGGATTCCCCGACCTACTACTTAATCCAGGGCGTGTACGATCCGATCCCCCCTGGGGAGACCGTCGCAGTTCGACTACTGAGAGAGGCGGTCACCCTGCTTGGTGATTTCGACCCACAGCAGTCCGACTTGATCGTCGATGGACGAAGCCAAACGGGATTTAAGCCGTTTTTCACCGATCTACCCGATGCCCGGCCGCCGCAGCATATCATCGTGCCACAGACCTGGCATCATCAGTACTGGCTCGAACCCGGCACATTCCAGACAATCCGGTCGAAGCTCCTCGATGCACTTCCGCATTAGGCCACTGTTTTCCGAACGCAGCCCCCTCTGCACACCTGTAGCAAAGGAGTAAATCATTATGACCGCAGCCGTCAGCTCGCTGAGGCAGCGTGCCAGACAGTTGAAGTCCGAAACCTACGCCGTATACCTGGCGTCTCGTGATCCCCGAGTCCCGTGGTACGCTAAGGTTGTAGTCGCCTGCGTATTAGGGTACGCACTAAGTCCCATCGATCTGATCCCGGACTTTATTCCCGTCCTGGGCTACCTTGATGATCTGATTCTCGTTCCGGCAGGCATTGCTCTGGCGATCCGCCTGATTCCACCTGGCGTCATGGCCGAGTGTCGATCCCGAGCCGAGGCTGCGATGCAAAAGGGTAAGCCCAAGAACTGGATAGCGGCGTCCCTCATAGTTGCCATTTGGGTCATAGTGCTGGCCTGGGCAGCTTTCATGGCGGTTAAGTATTTCCGGACATAGGTACTTGAAGGCCGGACGGGGTACTGCGCCCCGACCGGCTTAACGTTGTGCACTTGGGCCGACCGCCTCATCCAGGCCATTCCGGTTATCGATGTAAAACGACAAATTGGCACCGTTGTCCAGGGCCGGTGGCAGGAGGAATCCTGAAAATACCGAATTGTTTTTGTGCAAAGCGATTGACTGCGTTTCGTCCGGGCGGATTCGATGACCGACCTCGGGCATTGGCGTGCTCACTACGAGACACTGTTCGCCCGGCTGGGCCTTGCGTCGTCAGCCCCGCTGCTCGACCGGGTGATCCTGGTGTTTCCGCCGGCCACGTAGCGCAGTCGCTGTCGGACGCGGCAACTTGAAGGAGGTGTGACCCGGTGCGTCGGCTATTGGCTTCCCTGGTGATGTTGGGATTACTTACGGGCTGCGCCGCCCCTTCGGGTGGACATCAGGTTGAAACGCAGCAACCCTTGTCTGTCCCCAAAGCACAGCAACTATCAACCCCTGCTCCGCCTGCGCCGACAGTCACATCGCCGGCTCCTTCACCTACGCCGCCATCCGCCCCGGCAGCAGCCGCACCCGCACCTGCAGTTGCGCCTCCGCCCGTTGCGCCTCCGCCCACGGTGCCCAAGGCGCCGGCACCCGCTCCACCGCCGAGGCCAGCGCCAGCTCCCACCCAGCCTGCGGGTGCCACGGCCCGATGCCGGGATGGGACCCTGAGTTACAGTGCGCACCGTCAAGGGACTTGCTCACACCACGGGGGAGTTGCCCAGTGGTATTAGACGGACCGCTGTGGAACACGTGAACGCCATAGGAAAGGGCTGAACCCCGCATTTGAGCGGTGTTCAGCCCTTCGTTATGAACAGACTCGAACAAAAGAAATCATGCCCGTGACCTCCGCCTCCGAACGCTTTCCACCATCACCGTTGTTAGCGGGGCCATTGTGAGAAAACGGGTATGACAGTGACAAGGTCTCGATACGATTCCGATACGACTCCGATAAGCGGTCAGCAAGATCGTGAGAAGCTTGCGTATCAAGGCGGGGAGGACACGCAGCGATCACGGAAGCAGCGCAAGCCGTGTGCCGGACGCGTTGGTCTATGGGGTGGGATGCAGTCTTCTGCATATCGGGCGTACCAGTATGCAGGTGAAATGGCGTAAATTACACAACGGATACCACTATCATGTATAAAAATCCATTTGTCAGTAAAACGGATACGACGCGAAAGCATGCGATCATACCGGCATGCTCTGCGAAGATGGGCCGCACAACATCAGTCAGCCGCAGGTGGTGCTCAACGTGACGGCCCGTCTCAGCGAGCCGCTTCCCGAGCCAGTGCGAACCCCTCGTACCCCTTCGCCGCAACATCATCGCAGATCTTGCGGTAGTTCCCGACGCCCCCGACGTACGGCGTGAAGACACGTGGCTTGCCGGGTAT
>JAQBPS010000086.1 GCA_028287415.1 Bacillota bacterium
CGTGCCGCCGGCGCCGGAGCCGCCCGAGCCCGAGTTCTTCGCGGCGGACGCCCGGACGGGCGCGATGCCCATTCAGATCTACATTGATGGCCAGGCGAGGGGCAAGGCCTATCTGTTCCCGCACCCGACCACGCCGAACCTGTCACTTCAGGCGTTCAACCATCTCTTCGGTCGCAGCGTCTACTGGGTCCCGGCTGACGGCGCCACGGTCCGCCTCTTCACGGGGGGCCGCAGCCTGCTGACCCGGGACTTCACGATCGTCCAGGGCAGGCTCTGGCTCCAGCTTTCCCCGGCGCTTCAGGAGAGCCTCGGCGTCCAGGTCAGCGCCTACAGCGACAGCCTCATGTACTTCAGCACGAAATAATGGCAGTGGTGGCCCGGGGGTCTTCTACCCCCGGGCTGCTTTGTTCTGTTACAATGGGCCTGACCCCCCGCCTAAAAAGGAGGATGGCCGTGAAGGAGTACGTGTTTCGGGACCCGGTGCACGGGAATATCTCTGTCACCGACCCGACCGTATTTGCCCTGATCCAGAGCCCGGAGTTTCAACGCCTGCGGCGGATCCGCCAGCTGGGTACCTCGTTCATCTCTTACCCGGGGGCTGAACACACCCGGTTCGCGCACTCCCTTGGCGTCTACCACCTGATGAACCGGGTGCTCAAGCACTTGTCCGACCGGGGCCTGGCCGTGATCGACCCGGAGGATCACGCCATGGCCTGCTGCGCCGCCCTGCTGCACGACATCGGGCACGGTCCGTTCTCCCACCTGTTCGAGAAGCTGACCGGGGTCCGGCATGAGCGCTGGGTTGAGCTGATTATTGCCAGCCCCGAATCCGGAATTCACCAGCTGCTCGCCGGCAGGAACCCCGGGTGGCCGGCGCGAATCACATCCATGATCATGGGCTCCTGGGATGGAGCGCCCTTCCTCAAAGAGCTGATCTCCAGCCAGGTGGACGTTGACCGTATGGACTATCTCCTGCGCGACAGCCGCATGTGCGGCGTCACCTATGGCATGTTCGACCTCGACCGGCTGATCCAGACGATCACCGTGGTCGGCGGCCACATCGCTCTCACCGAGAAGGGCATCCACTCTGCCGAGGAGTTCCTCCTCGCCCGCTATTTTATGTATTGGAATGTCTATTTCCATAAGGCCACGCGCTCCATCGAGACTGTTCTGGAGAAAATGCTCAGCCGGGCGGTCGATCTGGTGCGGAGCGGCCGCACCGACGACCTCGGCTTTATCCCGCCGGCTCTGGCGCCGATCCTCGCCGGGCGCACCATGACGCTCGCTCAATACCTGAACCTCGACGAGACAGACGTCATCTACGCCATCAAGCGTTGGGCCGGTGCGCCGGATCCCGTACTGGCTGACCTCAGTGACCGGTTCATTAACCGGCGCCTGTTTACAGGCGTGCGGCTGGATGAGCGGCTCAACCGGGTGGTGGACCGCCAGGAGCAGATTGTTGAAGCCGTCCGCGCCGGTGGTTTCCCCGAAGCGGAGTACTACCATCACATTGACCAGACATCCAACGTAGCCTATTCCTACTATGTGAAGCCCACGGAGGGCGGTTCACCGCCGATTCAGGTGCTGGTCGACTGGGGCAACCCCCCCGCGCTCCGGGAAGTGACATCCGTCTCTGATGTGACCAGGGCGATCGCGACGGAGCCGGTGACCCGGTACGTGCTGTTTGTGCCCAAGGAGGCGGAGCAGGCGGTCCAGCGGATTCTGGATGCCTAGCAGGAAGTGCCGGATGGTTCACGAATATACGTTCGGTAAGTGGCGAACATTGTTTCGGGGGTGTGGTCAGTGTTTTCACCCTACCGTCCGTTAACCCGCATGCTGCTCACGGCGGGCGAGGTGCGAGGGCGCAAGAAGCTCCAGAAGATGGTCTTTATTGCTCAGTGTCTGGGTTTCCCGTTTCCCGAGCCGTTCGATCTGCATGTGTGGGGGCCCTACTCGGAGGTACTCACCGTCAAGGTCAAGGAGATGACCGACTGGGGTTTCGCTCGGGAAGAGGCACTGCCGGGCCCGGCGGGTAACCAGCAGTACGTATACACCCCGGGGCCGAATGCCGCTCGTGTCTGTGAGGATGCGCCGGTGTCCGCCCAGCTCTGCGACCTGGTCTCCCACCTGAACAGCCAGGATGCCACCTTCCTCGAGGGCGTGGCGACCGTCATGTTCCTGCGTGCCAAGGGCAAGCCGGATGACGTGGTCAGCCAGATGGTAAGCCGGCTCAAACCCGACAAGTTTGCCGACCCCGTCCGGGTGGAGGCGGCCATGATCTTCGCCGATCAGCTGGAAGGCTACCGCGCCGCCTGCTTGTAACACGGGGCCAGCCGCTGTCGGCTGGCCCTTCTTGTACGAAAATCTTCTCCAAAAATGGTGCGGGTTGGCAGGAGTTTCTACGTAAAATGGCAAACATTAAACGTATACGATCAACCTCCACCGCCCCGCATCCGCCCGGCCGCAAGGGAATCGTGGTTTCCGGTAGCACTGTGTGCCCCTAATTCGTATGCTAACAACGAACAGGTATGGAAGGGCAGCGTGCGGCCCATGCTAGATATACAGAAACCCGCTGCCGGGGCGGATCAGTAATAAAGGAGGGACCCCTTTGAATAGCGTCATCTTTATGGATTACGAGAATATCTACTGGAGCATGAAGCAACAGTACGGCACAACGCCAGATACCGAAAAGCTCATCCATAGCCTGCGCGAACTGGGCGAACAGAAGCATGACGGCGGACCAGTCTGTCTCATGCAGGCCTATGCGGACTTTGACCATGAGGAATTCCGGGGCTTGCTGTCAGAGCTGCAGCGCCGGAGTGTCGAGCCTCGTCACGTGTTCTCGAAGAACTACGAGGACGGCACACGCAAGAATGCTGCGGACATTGAAATGAGCCTGGACGCCCTTGAACTCATGTATAACCGGCCGGACATTGAGGTGTTCGTCCTGGTATGTGGTGATCGGGACATGATCCAGGTGATCCGCAAGCTGCGGGCCAGGGGCAAGCAAGTACATGTGGTCGCCGTTGAGAAGACCATGAGCAAAGACGTCATGACGTTCGTGAACTACTTTACGACCATCGAGGCTTTGCTCGGGATCCTGCCGCCCGCCATGTACGACATGGAGATGATGATCCGCCGCCTTGACACCGCCGAGTACGGCAAGCCATTTGTGGGCCTGAAGTACTTTCTGCGGGTGCTGGCCGGCTCTGACATTGTGGACCGCAAGACTTACGAACTGGTCAATCAGGCAATTTCCGAGGGCGTC
>JAQBPS010000104.1 GCA_028287415.1 Bacillota bacterium
CAACCTGGTTGCCCACAAGATCGGTCCCGCCCTCGCGGCGGGCAACAGCGTGGTGCTGAAGCCGGCTTCGACGACGCCCCTTTGCGCCGTTCTGCTCTGCCAGGTGCTGCATGATGCCGGTCTGCCCCCGGGGCGCCTCAATCTGGTGACCGGCAGCGGCGCCAGCGTTGGCGACTGGCTCCTCGCGGAGGAGCGGGTCGGTATGTATACCTTCACCGGGTCAACCGAGATCGGCCTTCAGGTGAAGGCGAAAAGCGGGCTGCGCCGCTGCACGCTGGAACTGGGGTCGAATGCGGCCAATCTCGTTTTCGCAGATGCCGATGTGGAACAGGCTGCCGACGTGCTCATCCGCAAGGGCATGCAGAACGCCGGTCAGATGTGCATCTCGGTCCAGCGGATTCTCGTGCACCGCTCGGTCGCCGACCGGTTCCTCGCTGCAGCGGCCGCGACGGCGGCCACGCTCAAGGTAGGCGACCCCGACGACCCGGCGACCGACGTTGGCCCGCTGATTTCCGAGCGGGAGGCAACGCGGGCGGAGGAGTGGGTGGCGGAGGCCGTCTCGCAGGGCGCACACCTCGTCTGCGGCGGCAAGCGGCGCGGTCCCGTGCTGGAGCCGACGATCGTGGCTCAGGCCCGCGCCGACATGAAGGTGGTTTGCCAGGAGGTCTTTGCCCCGGTCGTCACGGTGATGACGTTCGACACGGACGACGAGGCGCTGGCCCTTGCCAATGATTCGCTGTACGGCCTCCAGGCCGGTATTTTCACGCGGGATCTGTACCGAGCGCTGCGCTTCGGGCGGGAACTTACGGTGGGTGGCGTGATCGTCGGCGACTCCTCCGCATTCCGGGCCGATCTGATGCCTTATGGCGGCGTCAAGGGCTCAGGCATCGGGCGTGAGGGCCCCCGCTACGCCATCGAGGAGATGACCGACCAGCGGCTGATCGTTTTCAACCTGTGACGGGGCCGCGTTATGCAGAGCTGCGCAGGCTACATCGGGACCAAACTGAAGGAGGGCGCAACAGATGAGGGCTGAGCGAGCGCATGTGCCTCAGGCGACCAGCGCAGCGAAAGGTGACGACAGCAGGCGGCGGCGCAGGCACATGCCCGCCCCGCCGGCCTGGACCGTGCGGATCATGGCCTGGATTACCCTGCTTGTCGCCTGGGAGCTCTATGGCCGCACCACCAACCCGATTCTGTTCACCTACCCCACGGCGGTGGCGAAAGCGTTTTGGCAGTTCGTAGCGAACGGGGAGCTTTTGAAGGCGGCGGCGCCGAGCCTTCAGGTTCTGTTCAGCGGGCTGTTCTTCGCCATCGTGATCGCCATTCCGTTCGGGGTGGTGATGGCGCGATTCCGCTTCGTGGACAACTGGTTTGACACCTACATCGCATACCTGTACGCGACCCCGACTGTGGCCCTGGTGCCGGTCATTGTGCTCTGGGCCGGCATTGGCATCAAAGCCAAGATCATCATCGTCACCCTGTTTTCGGTCTTCCCGGTGCTGATGAACACGGTTCAGGGCGTCAAAAACGTCGACGAGACGCTGCTCGAGGTCGCTCGCTCGTTCAAGTCATCGGAGTGGCGCATCTGGGTGGATGTGGTGATTCCGTCGGCCGTTCCCTTCATTGTGACCGGCTTGCGGCTGGCAGTGGGACGCGCCCTGATCGGCACTGTGCTCGCGGAGATGTATACCTCGATCACCGGTCTCGGCTACATGATCACGACCTACGCCAACTCGTTCCAAACCGCCAGGATGTTTGTGCCCATCGTGTTCATCGGCACACTGGGTGTCATCCTGACATCGCTGCTGAACTGGGCTGAGCGCAAGTTCGCTCCGTGGAAAGCCGGCGCGCATTAGTGCCACACCGAGGAAGAGGGGGAGCTGCATGTGTCGCGAAGAGTGAACCTGGTCGCCTTCGGTCTGGCCCTGCTCATGATTCTATCAGCTTGTAGCGGTTCCAAGGCGAACAACCCGCCCGCGACGACTCCGCCGGGCGGCACCACGACCGGCACCGACGCCAAGGCTACGGTGCCCAAGGCAGTCAGGAAGCTCAAGTATGCCAGCGCGGTGACCCCGCCGAACATGATCCACATCGCTCCCTATGTTGCGCAGGAGATGGGCTTCTTCAAGGAAGAGGCACTCGACGTTGAGATCATCAGCCTGGAGGGCGGCGTCGGCACGGCTCGCGCACTGCTCTCCGGCGCGGTCGACATCTCCGGCACCAGCGCAGACCCGATCATCGCGGGCGTCGCTGCCGCCCCGGACAGCGATGAGGGCATGATCGCCTTCTACACGTACGCACCGCGCGTGACCAACGCCATGGTCGGCGGTCCGAACGTGAAGACCCCTGCCGATCTCAAGGGGAAGAAGCTCGGCATTCAGGACCCCAACGCCTTTGCGCATGTGCTCTCGCGGCTGGTGCTGGCGAAGGCCGGCATCAAGGAGTCCGAAGTGCAGTTCGTCAGTGGTTCGACCGCAGGTCGCCTGCCCAACCTGTTGCAGGGCAGGACAGACACCGCGATCCTGCACATCGAGCAGATGTACAAGGCCCTCGAGGAGAACCCGCAACTGAACTTCACGGCGAAGATCTGGGAAACGGAGCCGAACTGGTGGTACTCCGCCTTCGCTGCGAACAAGGGCAAGCTCAAGACGGATCCGGACCTGTATGAGCGCTTCCTGCGGACGATGGTGAAGACCAACCGCTGGATGTACAAGCCCGAGAACAAGGCCAAGGTGATCGAGATCTACATGAAGTACAACACGGGCTTCAGCAAGGCGATCGCAGAGCGGACTTACGACACGCTGGTTCAGGGCAACTCCTGGCCGCGGAACGAGGGCGTCTCGCGGGAGATTGTGGAGTACACCATCGCCACGCAGCTGAAGTTCGGACTGCTCAAGACTGACAAGCAGCTGACCTTCGAGCAGGTCTTCGACGCCACGCTGATCACCAAGGTGCTCAAGGAGCTTGGCCGCGACGGCAACCAGTTGTAGCCGCGATCGGGAGGTGCACGGATGATGGAGATCCACGGGCTGCGACTGCTCGGCCAGTGTGACCTGAACGGCCGGGGCGACGGGATGCAGTTGATGACCCGGGGCGCTTACCTTTATGTGGGCCACATGCAACCCGGGCGGGGCACGTCGATTCTCGACGTGAGCGACCCGCGGGCGCCCAGACAGGTGGGCAAGCTGCCCGACTACGCTGGCACTTGGTCGCCCAAGGTGCAGATCGCCGGGGACCTGATGCTGGTGAACTATGAGTTGCGCGGCGCCGGGCAGTCCGAGCGGGCAGGGCTGGCGATTCATGACATCAGCCGTCCGGAGGCGCCGCGTGAGATTGCCTATTTGCCGATTCCGCACCACGGCGTGCATCGGATGTGGTGGACGGGCGGCCGGTACGCGTATCTGTCTGCGATCCCGGAGGGCTTTAACGCCCGGATGCTTATGGTGGTCGACCTCGCCGATCCCGAGCATCCCCGCGAGGCCGGGCGCTGGTGGCTCCCCGGCACCAAGGAGGGCGAGCCGCAGGACTGGCCCGCGGGGCGAAAGCACAACGTGCACCATCCCGTCGTGCATGGGGACCGCGCGTATCTGGGCTGCTGGGACGCCGGCATGAAGGTGCTTGACGTGAGCAACGTGGCGGCTATTCGTGAGGTTGGGGGGGTGAACTGGCCGGCGGAGCAAGGGGGGCATACCCACACGGCCATGCCGCTGCCGGGCCGTGGCCTCTGCGTGGTGACTGACGAGGCGACGGCAGATGACTGCCAGGAGGTGACCAAGCATGTGCGGGTCGTCTCGCTGGCCGATGAGCGCAACCCCCGGGTGCTCTCTACGTTCCCGGTGCCCCAGGGCGACTACTGCGCGAGGGGCGGGCGCTTTGGGCCGCACAACGTGCATGAGCATAGGCCAGGGGCGTATCGGGACGAGAATCTCATCTTTGTGACCTATTACAACGCCGGGCTGCGCGTGGTCGATATCAGTGATGCGGCGGCGCCGCGCGAGGTGGCCTGGTTTGTGCCGGATGCGCCGCAGGGGCAGCGGAGCTGTCAGATCAACGACGTGTACGTGACGCCGGAGCGCATCGCCTATGTCAGCGACCGGGTGAACGGCGGCATCTGGACGCTTAGCCTGGTCTAAGGGGAATCGCCAACGACTGGGGGTGAGCGGGTGCACGAGAGCGACATCGTGGTCATCGGCGGCGGCCACAACTGCATGGTCGCAGCGGCCTACCTGGCGAAGGCGGGCCTGAGCGTGACCGTGGTTGAGCGCCGCCCGATGATCGGCGGGGATACCGTG
>JAQBPS010000148.1 GCA_028287415.1 Bacillota bacterium
AGCCGGACGGCATGGTCTATCTGTTCAGCATGGCCACGTCGTTCACAGCGGCAGCCCTGGGGGCCGAAGGCGTCGGCAGCCATGTCGACATGCTGATCGGCAACGGGTATTACCCCGGCCATGCCGACCTGGCGCTCCAGCTCCTGCGTGAAAGTCCGCAGCTCCGCAGCCTGTTCGAAGAAGTATACGTGGGGGGTGGATCCCATGCTTAAAGAACCCCGGAACTGGCGAGAGATCCCGCTGTATAAAGACGCGACCGAAGAGCAGTGGAACGACTGGAAGTGGCAGGTGAGCCACCGGGTCAAGAACCTGGAGGAGCTCAAGCAGGTCGTCAACCTGACCGAGGACGAGGAGCGGGCGATCAAGGACTCCGAGCACCTCTTCCGCCTGGGCATCACCCCGCACTACTGCACCCTGATCGATCCCGACGACCCCAACGACCCGATGCGCCTCCAGGCGGTGCCGAAGTACAGCGAGCTCTCCTGGGCCGACTATGAGATGGGCGACCCGCTCCACGAGGACGTCGACTCTCCCGTGCATGGCCTCACCCACCGCTACCCCGATCGCGTGCTCTTCCTGATCACCCATGAGTGCTCGCTCTACTGCCGCCACTGCACCCGCCGGCGCATCGTCGGGGACTCCGAGGGCATGTCGACCGTACAGCTGGACGCGGTCATCGACTATATCCGCCGCACCCCGCAGATCCGTGACGTGCTGGTCTCCGGCGGCGATCCGCTGGCGGTGCCCGACAAGCGGCTCGAGTATGTGATCTCAAACCTTCGGAAGATCCCGACCGTCGAGATCATCCGCATTGGCACCCGCATGCCCGTGGTGATGCCGCAGCGCATCACTCAGGAGTTCTGCGACATGCTCAAGAAATACCATCCGATCTGGCTGAACACCCACTTCAACCACTCGGGCGAGTTGAACAGCCCGGACGCCCGTGCCGCCATGGAGCGGCTGGCCGATGCCGGGGTGCCCACCGGCAATCAGACCGTGCTGCTCAAGGGTGTGAACGACTGCCCGATCGTCATGCGCAAGCTGATGCACGACCTCGTGAAGGTGCGGTGCCGCCCCTATTATATCTACAACTGCGACCTGTCCGAGGGGCTCAGCCACTTCCGCACGACCGTTGCCAAGGGGCTGGAGATCATGGAGTCGCTACGTGGGCACACCTCGGGCTATGCCGTGCCCACCTTCGTCGTCGACGCCCCCGGCGGCGGCGGCAAGATCCCGGTCATGCCGCAGTACCTGATCTCCCAGGCGGACGGCCGGGTACTGCTGCGCAACTTCGAGGGCAAGATCGCCATCTACCAGGAGGGCACCCCGTCGAACAACGTGGTGGACGGCATCTGCAAGATCTGCGGCACCGACCACTCCGCCGTCAATATCGGGCCCGCCGCCGACCTCTGCCGCACCCGGCCGCGGGCGGGCGAGGTGGCCCTGCCGGAAAACGTCACCCGCCTCGGTGCCGCCGATATGGCGCCCCTGATCTCCCTGGACACGCTGGAGGCCATTGCGAAGGGCGATATCAAGACGGAGGTGGGCGATGACTGAGTCGCTGGCCGTGCAGCTGCTGGACCAGGTGCTGGTCGGTGGGGACAGCCCCACCCGCCTGAGCGTGGTCGGCCTGTGCAAAAATGCCGGAAAGACGGTCACGCTGAACCATATCATCCGGGCGGCGGCGGGCAGAGGCCTGCCGCTTGGCCTGGTCAGCACCGGGCGGGACGGCGAGGAGCAGGATGCGGTCACCGAGCTGCCCAAACCCCGGATCTGGGCGCCCGCCGGGGCCTGGGTCGCCACCGCCGCGCAGGCGCTGACGGCGGGCACCGCCCGGATCGACCCGTTCCAGGAGCTGCCGATGACGACCCGCTTCGGGCCGATCGTCATTGGCCGGGTGGCCGGCGAGGGCGAGGTGCTGCTGATCGGGCCGGGCTCGACCAGACGGATCGGCGAGGTGCTGGGTGGCCTGGAGGCGCATGGCGCCCGGCTCTGCCTGGTAGACGGCTCCTTTGACCGCATTGCCGCGGCGGCGCCGACCGTCACCGGCCGGGTGGTGCTGTCCGCTGGCGCCGCTTACAGTCACAGCATGAGCGAGACCGTCTCCCAGGTGCGCCACGTGCTGGATGTGTTCGATCTGCCGCAGGTGCCGGCTGAGGTGACAACTGCGATCGAGAAGGCGCTGCTGACCGGATCGGTCAGCGTTGTCAGCCGCGACGGTGCGGTGACGGAGGTGCCCGTCGCAAGCGCTCTGGGCGATCCCGAGCCGATCGTGGCGGCGGCGCTCAGGCCGGCGCCTGACACCGCCTATCTCGTCCTGGGCGGCGCCCTCGGCGACCGCCTGCTGATGACCATGCTCAAGCGCCGGGTCCAGCTGGCCGGGCTGGTCGTGTCCGACCCCACGCACGTGCTGGTGGAGCGGAACCTGTGGCGCCGCTGGCGCCGGCAGGGCGGACTTGCCTTTGTGCGGCGCAGGGTCGCCCTGGTGGCAGTCACGGCCAACGCATACTCGCCTGTGGGCCAGGGCTATGACGCTCACGAATTTCTCGCCGCCCTCACAATCATGGCCAACCGGCCGGTCTTCGATCTGGAGGCCGGCTTATCGCAACCGCTACAGTAACCGGAGGTGCCCCCATGAGCCTGAAACTGCGCGTGGACGAGAAGCTGATCACGCGGGCCCGCGCGGCCGCCCAGCGCATCACCGGCGAAGTCCAGCAGTTTATCGACCAGCATACCACCACCAGCACGGAGCGGGCGGTGATCCGCCTCCTCGGTGTTGAGGGCAAGGGTCCTGATGATGTGCCCCTGGCCAACCTGGTCGTGGAGAACATTCAGGACGGCGGCGGGCTGGAGAACGGCGCCAGCTACTACCTCTGCAACGCCATGGCCCATCACCAGATCGGTGCGCACGCGGTGGCCGAGGCGGTCGCGGGCGGCAAGCTCGACCTGGTGCAGGTGCCCCGGGCGGATGAGGGCCACGTGCGGGAGATGGCCGCCATCCACGCCGGGCAGACGCTCACGCGGATCGAGCAGAACCGGACCGCCCGCCAGGGCTTCATCGACCAGTGGGGCGAGCGCCCCACGCCGTGGCTGTACATTATTGTCGCGACCGGCAATATCTACGAAGATGTGATTCAGGCGAAGGCGGCGGCCCGGCAGGGGGCGGATGTGATCGCCGTGATCCGCTCCACGGCCCAGTCGCTCCTGGACTATGTGCCGGAGGGGGCCACAACGGAAGGGTTCGCGGGGACGTATGCCACCCAGGAAAACTTCCGGATCATGCGGGCGGCCCTGGATGAGGTGGGTGAGGAGCTGGGCCGGTATATCCGGCTCACCAACTACGCCTCCGGCCTCTGCATGCCCGAGATCGCGGCGCTGGGCGCGCTGGAGCGCCTGGATATGATGCTCTCTGACTCCATGTACGGCATTCTCTTCCGGGACATCAACATGAAGCGGACCCTGGTCGA
>JAQBPS010000176.1 GCA_028287415.1 Bacillota bacterium
CGCCGGACCGGGGGCGTCTCGGAGCAGCATCATGAAGCGGAGCTTACGGGCAGTTAGCTACTTCGCCAGTGCCGTTTTTCGGCGGTGCGTCCCTAGAAGCTGGTCCCTTGAACCGCGGTTCCGAAAAACGGCTCCCTCAAGACAAGCTTACTGCCCGTAGCGGAGCCTCATGGGCAGCGACGAAGATGCCCCCGGTTCCGGCGGAACGTCTTTAAGACTTGACCGCAGTACTGAAAACCACGCGCCCAAGTCCCGCCCTGAGCGCCCCACTCCCCCTCGCACCCCCAAAACAGGGGGACGGGCGTGCTTGGGTCCACACGGCACCCCAAGTCTGGACCGGGCCGCCGGACCGGGGGCGTCTGCGAGCGCATGATGAGGAGGAGCTTACGGGCAGTTGGCCGCTTCGCCAGTGCCGTTTTTCGGCGGTGCGTCCCTTAAGGCGATCGCACAAACCGCGGTTCCGAAAAACGGCTCCCTCAAAGATAGCCTACTGCCCGTTGCGGAGCCACATCCGCGGCGAGGCAGATGCCCACGGAGCCGGCGGACCGTCTTTAAGGCTTAACCCTTAACCCTTAACCACGGCGCCCTCCAACAACTCATACGAAGCGCCCATCCGCAAAGGCACGTCAGACACCCGTATCGCCGTATCAGGATCCTTCAGCCCATTCCCCGTCAACACCGCCACGACCTTAGGCCTACCGCCTCGCCCAGTAAACGAACGACGACCCGACGACTCAACCGCCGCCCCATCGATCCGCCCACCAGCCGCATCACCCTCAAAGTACCCGGCCTTCACCAGCTTAACCAGCCCAGCCAGCGACGCACACGAAGCAGGCTCAGCAAAGACCCCCTCCGACGCCGCCAGCAGCCGATAGGCCGCCACCATCTCCTCATCCGTCACCGCCCAGAACGCACCGCCCGACTCCCGGGCCGCCCCGATCGCGCCCGCCCTGGTCGCCGGCCGCCCGATCTTGATCGCCGTCCCGACCGTATGCGGATCATCCACCTCGCCGCCGTTCACCAGCGGCGCCGCACCCGCCGCCTGCATCCCCAGCATCCGCGGCAGCTGCGGCTCAGTCCCGCCGCCGCCGCAGTTCTCGACCACGCCGACCCCAGCCGCCGCATACTCCTGGAACCCCATCCAGTACGCCGTGATATTGCCGGCGTTACCGACCGGGATCGCCAGGAAGTCGGGGTAGCCGCCCAGGGCGTCCACTACCTCGAAGGCGGCGCTCTTCTGCCCCTGGAGCCGGTAAGGATTGACCGAGTTGACCAGGGCGATCTCCGGATGCTCCGCCGCGAGCCGCCGCACCAGCCGCAGCCCGTCGTCAAAGTTGCCCTCGATCTGCATCGTCTTCGCCCCGTACATCAGCGCCTGGGCCAGCTTGCCCATCGCCACGGCCCCATCAGGAATCACGACATAGCACGGGATGCCCGCCCGGGCGGCATAGGCCGCCGCCGAAGCACTCGTATTGCCGGTGGAGGCGCAGATCACCGCCTTCGCCCCCGCCTCCACCGCCTTGCTCATCGCCATCGTCATACCGCGGTCCTTGAACGACCCCGTCGGGTTGAGCCCCTCGTACTTCAACCACAAATCAAGGCCCAGCCGCTCACCGAGCCGGGGCGCCGGCACCAGCGGCGTGTTGCCCTCCAGCAGCGTAACCACGGGCGTCTGCGAAGTGACGGGAAGGAAACGGCGGTAGCTGTTGATGACACCTTGCCATGCTGCCATAGGGCCTTCACACCTCCAAAGGTTACTCCTTCTTACCCGACGCCGCCCGCTGGGCCGCCTCGTCAATCTCCTTGCGCTGGATCTCACCCTTCGCGATCTCGATCAGCTGTGCGACCGGCATCACACCCAGGTCCTTCTGCCCACGGCGGCGGACCGCCACGGCGCCGGCCTCCGACTCCTTGTCGCCGACCACGACGATAAACGGGACCTTCTGCATCTCCGCCTCACGGATCTTGTAGCCGATCTTCTCGTTGCGGGCATCCAGGTCGACCCGGAGGCCGGCGGCCTTCAACTGCTCGACAACCCCGTTCGCGTACTCGTGTACCCGGTCGGTGATCGGCACTACCCGGGCCTGCACCGGCGCCATCCAGGCCGGGAAAGTGCCGGCAAAGTGCTCCGTCAGGATGCCGATGAACCGCTCCAGCGAACCCATGATCGCCCGGTGGATCATCACCGGCCGATGCTCCTTGCCATCCTCGCCGACGTAATTCAGGTCGAACTTGATCGGCAGCTGGAAGTCCAACTGAACGGTCGCACACTGCCACTTCCGGCCGAGGGCGTCCGTCACGTCAAAGTCCAGCTTCGGGCCGTAGAAGGCGCCGTCGCCCGGATTCAACGTATAGGTCCGCCCCATCGCATCCAGGGCCCGGGCAAGCGACGCCTCCGCCTCATCCCACAGCTCGACCTCGCCCATAAAGTCATCAGGGCGGGTGGAGAGCTTGATCGCATACTTCATCCCGAATGCGCCGTAGATCGTGTCGACGAGGCCGATCACTTCCTTGATCTGCTCCTCGATCTGATCCGGCCGGACGAACAGGTGGGCATCATCCTGGTGCAGGCCACGGACCCGCATCAGGCCGTGCAGCGTGCCGGACGCCTCGTACCGGGAGAGCGGGCCGTACTCGCCCATCTTGATCGGCAGGTCGCGGTAGGAGCGCATCTCGCTCTTGAAGACCACGCAATGGCCCGGGCAGTTCATCGGCTTGGTGGCGAAGTCCTGACCCTCCGACTCGATGGTGAACATGTTCTCACGGTAGTGGTACCAGTGGCCCGAGGTCTCGTACAGCTTCGACGCGAAGATCCACGGGGTCCGGACCTCCTGGTAGCCACGCTCCGCCTGGAGCTGGCGGCTCCAATTCTCCAACTCCCGATACACCTTGTAGCCCTTGTCGAGCCAGAAGGCGAAGCCGGGCGCTACCTCCTCAAACCGGAACAGCCCCAGCTCCGGCCCCAGCTTGCGGTGGTCACGCCGTTTGGCCTCCTCCAGCTGGAACAGGTACTGCTCCAGGTCCTGCTTCGACTCCCAGGAGGTGCCGTAGATGCGCTGGAGCTGCTTGTTCTCCTGCTTGCCTTCCCAGTAGGCGCCGGCGACGGAGAGCAGCTTGAACGACTTGACTCGCCCGGTGCTCGGAATGTGCGGGCCGACGCAGAGGTCAGTGAACTCGCCCTGAGTGTACAGCGAGATCGCCTCGTCCGCCGGGATCTTGTCGACCAGCAGCACCTTCCAGTCCTCCCCCTTGCGGGCGAAGAAATCCTTGGCGTACTCCCGGGTCACCTCGCTGCGGACCATCGGGAAGTCCTGCTCAACGACCCGGCCCATCTCCTTTTCGATGGCGGCCATGTCCTCGGGGGTGAACGGGCGGGGCATGTCGATGTCGTAGTAGAAGGTATCTTCCAGGGGCGGGCCGACGGTCAGCTTGGCGTCCGGGTAGAGGCGCTTGATCGCCTGCGCCATGATGTGCGTGCTGGTGTGGCGGAACATGTGCCGCCCCTCTTCATCCTTAAAGGTCAGC
>JAQBPS010000222.1 GCA_028287415.1 Bacillota bacterium
AGCCCAGGCGGATTTTCTCGGGCGGCGACCCACAGGGGCGGGACTCAGGTGTTCAAATATCATATTTACCACCTGAGTCCCGCCCTTAAGATGACCACCAAAGAAAAATCCAATTGGGCTCCGGACATCCGTGTCGTCCGCGAACTCCGCGGCCATAAAAAAGTTTATCAGCAGTCTAAGTGGCCGGGAGCAACACCCCCGGCCCCTTTTCCATGCACGCGTTTAGTCACAGAGCCCGGGCGGATCACTGGTGCCTGGATGCCGTTATCCGCGTTGCCGGCCACGCTGTTCTCCTGCACGCTGTTGAACCGGGCCGTGGCGCCGACCGCAATCCCGGTGCCAGTGTTGTCCTTGATCCGATTGCGGGCGACAAAGGTGTTGCGGCGCGACAGCACAATCCCGGGCAACTGGTTCCCAAGAATGCGCGTGCCGATCACGACCGTGTTTCCCGACTGCCCGGTGTCCATGTTCCCGGCCGTACTGGCAGCTTCAGCAACGCCATTTTCGATCAGGCTGTTGTTCAGCAGCAGGGTGTTCTCGCCGGTGCTGGCAATGCCAAAGTTCTGGTTTCCGGCGGTTTCGTTGCTGACGATAGCCGCGTTTTTCCCGCCGAGGATCAGAATGCCCCGGCCCCCGTTATCGACAGACCGATTCGCGACAAGCCAGTTCCCGTCAGAGTCCGTGACAAGAATCCCGTCACCGGACGCCCCTGATACATCGTTGTCCCAGACGAGGTTCCCATCACCTGCGATATGGATTCCCTCACCTGCGATGATGCGGTGGATCACGTTGTGAGCGAGCCGGTTAAACCGGCTGGCTGTGACCGCGATCCCGGCACGGCGGTAGTGGCGAATGGTGAAGCCATTGATCTCCACGCCCTGGGCGCCATCAATCACAAAGGCACGGCTCAGATTGCCATTGCCGTCAAGCACCACTCTGCCTTCATCGGCGATCAGGCGGACAAAGTCGGTGGTGATCCGCACCTGCTCCCGGTACACACCGGGCGCCACCAGAATGGTATCGCCGGACCCAGCTGCCGCGACCGCGTCCGAGATCGCGGGGAACTCGGAGGGCACGCGGAGGACCGTCATAGCACCATCTCCTCTGTCGAGAGCAGTTGTTGCTATACTATGGCTTGCTGTGGCATCGGCGCACCGGGCGGGTTGTCGCGGACGGTCACGGGGTCTGCGAGCGGAACCACGGAAGTTGCAGGCCTTTACCGCGAAGGCGTTCCTGTTCCCACATCCGGGCGGCTTCGTCCTCGCGGCCCGCCAGGATCAAGGGCTGCATCACTTGGACTACCTTTGCCGACGGTGGCTCGGCGCCAGCCAATAGGATCGGCAGGCTGAAGCGCCATCCCGACAGCGTCTTGTCGGTTTGCCGGTGCGGATACCGGAGCACCCACCGCCCGATGTGCAGTGCGTGCTCGTTCCGGGTGACAAGGCCGAGCTGACCAGCGGTCCACTCCGATTGCATGGGAGATCCGAACGCAATGACGCACGACGGACAATCACGTGGCCCGCCGCCCAGTTCACAGCCGCACTGGCTGCACCTGATCAGCGTCATGGCGATATCGACCACTGTCCAGGGGTGCCGGTCGTACTCCGCGAATACGACTTGAGCAAACAGCTGTTCATCCTGGCTGCCGGCAGCGATTTGTTCCGTGGTTAGAGACGCGTGCCAATCGGCGTACCAGATGCGGTCCACCGCATCGGTGCAGTCGGGACACTGCCGGTAGTTCCGGCCCGCCGGCTCACCGCAGGCCGGGCATGAGGCCACCGCTTCCTGGCGTGGGTAACGCCGTGCGGCAGAATGCGCCTGCCGCTCGGACGGCGATGGGTCGTTCACGGCCTATCCCCTCCCTAGCCCGGCATCCAGAGTTTGCGCGCGGCAATCAACTGACTGCCCTCGGGAAGGGCCAACTCGGAATCGGTCAGGGTGTAAAAGGCCAGCCCCTTATATGCGGTCAGGTACTGATAGGTTTTCTGAAACCACCCGCCCGGTGCCCGCACCACGAGGGGCGCCTCGCTCTGCTGCACGATCCACAGAAAGTCGTTGGGTTCGACCGTGACCAGAATCCCCGATGCCTTCACCGCCTGCATCATTCCGGCAGCAGCACCGCCTGCGCCCGCCCCGCCAGCAGCAGCCATGGATACCCCTCCCCGTTGTGCTTACACGCGTCGTGAGCGCATCGCCATGAGCAACTTCAGGCCACCGGTTGGCTGCTCCACGAACCGCCGGTACGCCTCGGACTCCACCGGGCAGAGTGCGACTTTGCCCTCATCGTCAAAGTGCAGTCCCCAGCCATAGCTCTTCGGCAGCGGCGATGCGCGCAGACAGGCCTGCGATCTGCTGAAGAACTCGGCCCGTTGCGCTGAGCGGTCAGCCTCAGGCACCGCCTTGTGCCGAGCGAAGGTCTCGAACAGCACATCCTCCTGCGTATACTCGTACGGGTGCTCAGAGAGCAGTTCATACTGGATCACCGCGATCGACTTCTTGCCACCCCGTTCAGCCGGCACAACGCTGCTGACGACCGGGCAGTCGTCTGCGACTTGAATGAAGGTGCTGTAGTAGTTCAGTTCCACCGCGGTCCCCCCTTTGTGCGTCTGACGCGAACTTTGAGAAATTCATTCGTTTGCGGGACAGCTTTCACCTGCACCCGTTCGACCGAAAAGGCTGCGGGCCAGTAGCGTGGCCTGCAGCCTTCAGGCTGTGACAGAATCACTTGAGGCCCCCCTTGCCGTTATGGAAACTATTTTCCCGTGAGAGCGGCAGAAATCGGGAACAAACTTGCCATCGGCGGAAACGGAGGTCTCGCCCCAGGCCGCTTCCGTCCCTCCTTCGACTCAGTTCGAGCGAGTCATCTACCGTTTCGACAGAAGTCGCCCCACCGTCAGCACCCGACGTCTCCTGCCGTTGCTTCGGCTCCACGCGACGGCAAGTTTCTTCCTCTGCCCGAGGGCGAAAATTTGAAAAAATTTCCAACAAGATCGGGGGTGCCCATGTCGTGCCGAAAGCCCTGAGGGGAGCACCAAATGCGGCGACGCACAGGCCGAAGATGTCGACCCCCCAGCGGTTCCGGGCAAAAGTCAGGCAGGTTCCAGGAATGCAAGCCCCAGCCCCCGCCCGGTCAATCTGGGCGCATACCCAAGCCAATATGGACACAGCCAGGTAGTGCTAGAACAATGTTGAACCGTCGCACTTCCTCGGCACAACGGGACCGAATGGGTCGTCCTTTTTCCACCACCCAGCGTGGCTCCGATAACAGATTTGAAAAAATCGCACCCGTTGCTGTATAGCCCCAAAAGCATGGCGGTGCATAAGCATGCACCGCCATTCATGGGAGATGGGGTTTGTCGTCAACCGAAACGGCTGCGGACCACTCGTGGCCCGCAGCCGTTTCGATTGCCTACATCCCGAGTACCCGCTGGTACAGTTCCTCGTACTGCGGCAGAATCCGGGCGGCACAGAAGTTCGTCTGCACGCGGTGGACAGCAGCCTCACTGAACTCTCTGTGCATCACCGGTTCGGTCAGCAGTTCAATCGCTCTGGAGGCCATGCCGGCCACATCGCCAACCGGGCAGAGGAAGCCCGTCTCACCGTCGACCACCACTTCAGGCAGCCCTCCCGTTTCCGACGCGATGACCGGTGCCCCGCAGGCCATTGCCTCAAGCGCTGCCAGGCCGAACGACTCCTGGTCCGATGGCAGCATGAACAGGTCGGTCACCGAGAGCAGCGGCACCACCTGCTCCTGGTTGCCGAGGAAGAGCACCTGCTCCTTCAGCCCCAGCTCCCGTACCAGGTCCACGCAGTTATTCACTTCCGGCCCATCGCCGATCATCATCAGTTTGGCGGGCATCGCATGAGCGATGCGTGCAAAGACGCGGATGACATCCTCGGTGCGCTTCACCTTTCGGAAGTTGGACATGTGTGCGACAATCTTCTCGCCGTGGGGGGCAATGCGCTGGCGGAGCCCGGGGACTTCCGTGCGCTGCCACAGCGCACAGTCGAGGAAGTTGGGGATCACATCGATCGCCGTCGTCACCCCCGGCAGATTCTTGCAGGTGTCGGTGCGCAGCGAGCGTGACACCGCTGTCACTGCATCGGACCGGTTGATGGAGAAGGTGATGATCTCCGTGAACGACGGATCGCTACCCATCAATGTGATGTCGGTTCCGTGCAGTGTCGTCACCACCCGGGGACCGTGCGGCCCGATCATCTCCCGAGCCAGGTAGGCCGCAGTGGCGTGTGGGACCGCATAGTGCGCATGAATCACATCCAGCCCGACCTGCCGGTGCAGCTCCACGAGCTTGTTCGCGAGCGCCAGCAGATAAGGCGGCTCCTTGAACAGTGGATAGGCCGGCGTATCGACCTGGTGAAAATAGATGTTCTCAAGAAACGCATTCAACCGAAACGGAATATCGGATGACACGACGTGGACTTCATGGCCGCGCCCCGCAAGCTCCTTGGCCAACTCCGTAGCCACGATACCGCTACCACCAACGCTGGGGTAGCAGACAATCCCAATACGCACTAGTGCCGGCTCCTTTCCGCAGGGGTGCTCCTGGTAACGAATAACCCAAACGATCTCGTCCAACTTTTTTATATGGCCACGGATTTCACGGTTTACACTGATTTTTAACGCCAAACACAGATTCCCGCACAAATATATTTTTTATCCGAATCAGTGTAACCCGTGAAATCCGTGGCTATAAAAATGTATTGGAGTTAGCTACCCCCCGCGCACCACATCATCCACAACACGCGGCTGCTTCACCACAAACCCCTCCGCGAACTCCACCCCAACCTTCGCCCCAAACAACCGATCACGGCTCTCCACCAGATACGGCACCCCCCCGGCCCGGTTCAGGCGGGTTTCCACTTCCCCGGCCTTGAACTGCGACCCATGGGCGAACAGACTTTCGATTTTCTTGCCCTGATATGCCGTTATGTCAACATAAAAGGAGGGTTCTGCCTCATCGTTGATGAAGTAGTAGAGCACTTTTGTTGGACGATAAGCTTCAAGTTCCGTCTCGTACCGGCGGAGCCCGGCGCTGAAAATGGCCTCCTCCATCAGGCGGCATGCGTTCACATGATCCGGGTGACGGTCGACGTTCCAGTTAATCGCCACCACCGTCGGCCGTGCATCGCGGATGCTGGTTACCACCCGACGCAGCTGCTCCGGGTCGCGGTAATCCAGCGCCCGGTCCGGCAGACCCAGGTTGCGCCGCCACTCGCAGCCGAGAATCGCCGCCGCCGCATCCCCTTCAGCAATGCGCTCGGGCGGCGTGCCGTTCGAGCCCATTTCGCCCCGGGTCAAATCAATGATCGCCGTACGGTAACCGGCGGCGTTATGTCGGGCAAGCGTGCCGCCCATCCCCAGTTCCACATCGTCCGGGTGGGGGCCGAACGCCAATAAGTCAATTTGCATCAATGCCGGACTCCTTTAGGGTGTTTTGCCTGACTGGATTGTACACCATCCGAGACCAGTCCGCGGAGGATGATCATCAGCATGAACCTGGAACAGCTGCTCGATAAATTGCGCCAGGATCCGGACATGAAAGCGAACATCTCCCACTGGGAGACGCTGCCCCCGGTCCCTGCGCGCTATGCCGAGTTCCCGGCGGCCCTGGATCCGCGCATCGTGAACGCGCTCGCGGAGCGGGGAATCCGGCAGCTTTACACCCATCAGGCGCAGGCGATCGACGCAGCACTTGCCCGCAGGAATACCGTGGTCGTGACACCCACCGCCTCGGGCAAGACCATGTGCTACAACCTGCCCGTGCTGGACAGCATTTTGCGGGACCCATCGAGCCGGGCCCTCTACCTCTTCCCCACGAAGGCCCTCGCGCAGGACCAGGTCACCGAGGTGAAATCCCTCGCGGACCGGATGGATGTGGAAATCAAGTCCTATGTTTATGACGGCGACACGCCGCCTGCGATTCGGCAGGTCTGCCGCCAAGCGGGGCATATTGTCATCACGAACCCGGACATGCTCCACACCGGGGTGCTGCCGCATCACACAAAATGGGTCAAGCTGTTTGAGAATCTGAAGTACATCGTGATCGACGAACTGCACCAGTACCGCGGCGTGTTTGGTTCGCACCTGGCCAACCTGCTGCGCAGGCTGCGGCGCATCTGCGAGTTCTACGGCTCAAAGCCGATCTTCCTCTGCTCCTCCGCGACGATCGCCAATCCAAAGGAACTGGCCGAGAAGCTGATCGAGCAGCCCGCTGAACTGATCGCCCAGAACGGTGCGCCCCGCGGCGAGAAGCACTTCCTCTTCTACAACCCGCCGTTGATCGGCCGGGACGGCATTCGCGAGTCATCGATCAAGACAGCTGCGCGCATCGCCGGGGACTTGCTCCGCAACAACGTCCAGACCATCACCTT
>JAQBPS010000238.1 GCA_028287415.1 Bacillota bacterium
TGCCGGAAGGCGCCAAGCGTCTTCTTGGCCAGGTCGCGCAGGCAGGCGTTCAGGATCGCGGCGTTCTCCCGCTCCAGCAGGCCCATGCGGCCGATCTCGTGGGAGAGGCTGATGTCGACGTCGGGCAGCACTTCCCGGATCAGCTCGGCCGCCTGCCTTTCGTCATCGCCATTGACCGGCGAGAAGACGGCGGAAATGGCAACGCTCCTGAGACCGCGGCGGCCGATCTCCCGCGCCACCTCCCGGATCTCGTCGGGCTGGATCGGCGCGATCTTGCGGCCGTCAAACTCGTGGCCGCCGTGAACGAGGAACCCGTGGTTCCCGAGCGCTTCCCGGAGGTCCGCCGGCCAGTCGACCATGGGGGGCAGCGCGGCCGTGGCGGGCAGGCCCAGCCGGACGGCAGCGGTCGGCTGGAGGCGGCGCCGCTCCACGACGGCGTTGGTGAAGTGCGTGGTGCCGATCATGACACCCGTCACCTTCTCGGGCGTGACGCCGCCGGTCTCAATCAGATACCGGAGCGCCGTGGTGATGCCGGTGGTCACGTCCGCCGTGGTCGGGGTCTTGATCTTGGCCACCACGGCGGAGCCTTCCATCAGAACTGCGTCGGTATTGGTTCCGCCCACGTCGATGCCGATGCGCACATACGTCACTCCTTATAGATTGTCCTGATGCCGGCAATGCCCGATTTGGGGAACACCGTACCGATATATAATTTAATTAGCACTTACTAAAGTCCTTCTGTAATGTTAGGTTTTATAGCACTAAAGTGTGTAGAGAACAATCACCGCAAGAAACAGCGAAAACCTGCGCAGGTATTGAACAGGGTCCGCACCGAATTGTCTGATCAGCTAACCAACCACATATGATCAGCCGCAGAGGTGCACTACATGGCTTTTCTCGATGAATTGCAGGACGCGCTCGGGCTTGACTACGTCCGTACCCGCCTCCCGGAACGGATGGCATACGCCTATGACGCCACTGGCGAAAAGCACCCGCCGGACGCCGTCGCAATGCCGGGCTCGGCCGAGCAGGTGCTTACAGTACTACGCATCGCCCGTAAGCACGGGGTTCCCGTGGTGGCACGGGGTGCCGGCACCAACCTGAGCGGCGGCACCCTACCGGTACAGGGCGGGCTGGTGCTGAACCTGCTCCGGATGAACCGCATTCTGAACATCGATGTGGCCGGGCGCCGGGCCGAGGTGGAGCCCGGGCTGGTCAACGGCCGGCTGAACGACGCCCTCCGGCCGCTCGGCTTTCACTACGCGCCCGACCCGTCGAGCATGAAAGTGTCCACCATCGGCGGCAACATCGCCGAAAACGCCGGCGGGCCGCACTGCCTGAAATACGGGGTCACCGCCAGCCACGTGCTCGGGCTCCAGCTCGCCACCAGCGAGGGCGAGCTGGTGGACCTCACGGAGGCGGATGCCTATGACCTCAGGGGTCTCGTGGTCGGATCGGAAGGAACCCTGGGTATCGTCACCCGGGCGACGCTCCGGATCACCCCGCTGCCCCGGGCGGCCCGGACGCTGATGGCTGCCTTCCCCGACCTTGACCGCTCCTGCCAGACCGTCGCCGGGATCATCGCCGCACAGATCATTCCGGCCGCCCTGGAGCTGATGGACCGGGTCAATTTGGAACTGACCACGACGGCAGGCTTCGGCCATTTCCCCCCGGGGACGGAGGCCGCCCTGATCATCGAGGTGGACGGCGATCCGGAGGACATTGCCGAAGAGGCCGCGCACATCGCGGCGATCTGCCACAGCTACGGGGCGACGGAAGTCCGGTCCGCCGCCGACGAGCAGGAGCGGAACCAGATCTGGCTGGGGCGCCGCAATAACTATGGCTACCTCGCCCGGACCAGCCCGTTTGTCTGGACGCAGGACGTCACGGTGCCCCGCAACCACCTTGCGCAGATGCTGCGGGAAGTCCTGGCAATCGGTGAAAGGCATGGGCTCCCCATCAACACGGTGGCGCATGCCGGGGACGGCAACCTGCATCCCACGATCCCCTTCGACCCGAAGGACCCGGTCCAGCGGGAGCAGGTGCGCCAGGCCGACCTGGAGATCCTGGCCGCCTGCGTGCGGCTCGGCGGGTCGATCAGCGGGGAGCATGGCATCGGCATCGATAAGCTGGCGGGCATGCCGCTGATGTTCACCCCGGCCCAGCTCGACCTGATGGGCCGGATCCGCCGGGTGTTCGACCCGGAGTGCCTCCTCAACCCGGGCACGCTGCTGCCCGCACCCAAGGGGGGCTTTTAACCGTGGAGATCGCTGACGTGGCACGCCTGGTTCAGGCGTCGCCCCGGGTTGTCATCGGTGGCGCCCCGGCCGTCGCAGATGCGGCGCACCTGGAGCTCACGGGGTTGAGCGGTCCGGTGGTAATCAACGCTGAAAACCTGTCGGCGACGTTCCTGGCCGGCACGCCGATCGCCGAGATCGATGCGGCGCTGGCGCCCCATGGCCTCTGGTGGCCGGTGGACGCAGGCTCGGACCGGATGCTGGGCGCGGTGCTGGCCACCGGCGGGCCTTACCCGGGGCGCACCGGGTACGGGTATGTGCGCGACTGGGTCCTGGGACTCGAGGTGGTCCTTGCCGGCGGCGAGCGCATGCTGCTTGGCGGCCAGACGATGAAGAACGTGGCCGGTTACGACCTGACCCGGCTCTTTGTGGGGTCCCGGGGAACTCTCGGTGTGATCGCCGCGGCGACCCTGCGGCTGCGTCCCCGCCCGGAGCTGATGGTCACGCTGCGCCTGCCCCGGGAGCGCTTGTCGTCCGCGGCCGGTCCGGCCGCGGCGTGTGAGTGGGACGGCGGGCAGCTGCTGGTCCGGCTGGACGGGCGGGAGGCCCAGGTGGCCAGGCGGCTGGCGGCACTGGGCGATGTGGCCGGGATGCTGAAGGGCGATGTGGCCGGGGTGCTGGCGGGCGATGTGCCCGAAGTGCTGGCGGGCGTGGCGGCCCGGGAAGCCTGGGCGGTCTGGTACGCCCGGGCCTCCGGGCGGTACGTGCCGCGGCCCACGCCGGACTGGTCCGCCGTGGGCGCCCCCCTCCTCGGCCTCTGGCGGACTGACACGCCCCCGTCATACTCCCCCCTGGCCGAAAAAATCCGGGAAGCGATCGCTCCCGGCCGCTTTTTCAACCCCAGCTTATAGTGAAGGAGGTCTGCGGAGTGACATCTGATCGCGAACTGCTTGAACCGCTCCGGGCTGACCTCGACCGGTGCAACAAGTGCGGCTTCTGCATGGCCGGCTGCCCCACCTACCGGGCCGGGGGCCAGCTGGAGTGGCTGGTCACCCGCGGCAGGGTGTCGCTCCTCCAGGATGCCCTGGCGGGGACCATCTCGCTGGCGGATGCGGCGCCGGGGGTGGACACCTGCCTTCTTTGCAACGCCTGCATGGAGCACTGTCCCCCGGAGGTGCCAATCACCCGGCTGGTGACCGGCGCCCGGGCCGCCATGCTGGTCGGGAAGCCCTTACCCGCCGCCGCCCGGTTCGTGCTGCGCAGGCTCCTCCCCAACCCCCGTTTGCTGCGCTTCGTGGCCAAGGCGGGCTCCGTCGGCGAGCGGCTGGGGTTACGAAAAGCGGCGGCGCCGTTCCTCAAACGATGGCCGGTGCTCGACCGGGCGAACCGAACCGGGCCGCGCCTGCCTGGCGTCAGCGCCCGGGACCTGTTGCGTGGCGAGCCGCTGAAGCCGGCAGAAGGGCCAGTGAAGGCGCGGGTGGCCTACTTCATCAGTTGCACCAAGGAGGTGGCCCACCCCCGCGCCGCCCTGGCTGCCGTCCGGGTACTGGTGGCCGCAGGCTGCGAGGTGGTGTTGCCCGACATGGGCTGCTGCGGTCTGCCCAGCTATTCGGCGGGCGACCTGGAACACGCCGGGCAGGTGGGCGAGCGCCAGCGGCAGGTCCTGGGCGCGCTGGATGTGGATGCCATCGTCGCCGATGACGGTTCCTGTGTGCACCATCTGAACACGTACCTGCCGGTGAAGGAGTTCTCGACCTTCCTGGCGGAACTGGGACTGCCCGAGCCGAAGGTGCGCCTGGAGAAGCGGGTCACGTGGCACGATCCCTGCAGCCTGAAGCACGGGATGAACGTCTGGGCGACCCCTCGCCAGCTGATTCGTGCGATTCCCGGCGTGCAGTATGTCGAGGCAGCCGATGCCGACGTCTGCTGCGGGGGCGCCGGCTCGTTCATGCTGACCCAGCCCGAACTCTCGGACAAGATCCTGGAGATCAAGACGGCGGCGTTCAAGGGGACGGGGGCGGAGCTGGTGGTCACCAGCTCACCCTCCTGCCTGATTCAGCTCGGGCGGGA
>JAQBPS010000270.1 GCA_028287415.1 Bacillota bacterium
GTGGACGCGGCGATTTCGTTCTACACCGAAATGCTCGGCTTTCACCTGGAGATGCACCCCGCTCCCGGTTTCGCCAGCCTCTCCCGAGGTGGCCGGGGCCTCTTGCTCAACCGCCCCGGTGCAGGCGGAGCGGGCCAGGCGATGCCGACGGGCGGGCGCCTGAGCCAGGGGGCTGGAACCGCATCCAGATCGAAGTTGCGGACCTGGACGGCACTGTTGTGAAGCTGAAGAGGGATGGCGCCCGCTTCCGCAACGAAATCGTGACAGGCAATGGTGGAAAAGACCCCTCCGGGAATCCGGTCGAACTGTTCCAGCCCTTCTGAGGCCAACGTCAGGCGGCTTGCCAGCGAGCTCGATGGGCCGCACCGCGCCACACCGCCTGGTGACTCCCCAACAAAAACGTCTCCAGCCCCGGGTAATACCCAGCTGGAGACGTTTTGTTGGCGGCCCGACACTATGGCTCAGTTTGCGTACTCCTTCAAGTGCTCCATCGCCTTCAACAGGAACTCAGGCTTACCGAAGCTGCCCGACTTAAGGACCAACAGGAGCGGCGGAACGCCCAGAGCCAGGCCCGAAGGCAGTCCCGGCTCAATCTCGTCCAGCACGATGTTCCCCTGAATGCCCAGTCGCCGGGTGACGGTGCCGGAGGTGTCGCCGCCCATGACGACGAGCTTTTTCAGCCCCGTCGCCTGGAGGACGGAAACCGTGATCTCAGCCAAGGTCCGGGAGACCGCCCGGCTCACCTCCACTTCGGGCAGCCCCAGCTCTGAGCCGGCGGCCTTGGTGGCCGCGACCTGCTCCGGCCGGTGAGCGCTGTGCACGACCACGTCACGCCCGGCCCGCAGCAGGGGTATCGCTGCTGCCAGGATTCGCTCGATCTCGGCCCTGGCACCCTCTTCGGCAAGTAGGGCTACGGTATCGAGCTCCAGGCAGGGAATACCTGCCCGGCTGGCCGCCTCCACCTGAGCCCGGGTCTGGGGCATCAGGCTCCCAGCGACCGAAAAGACACCGCAGGGGTCGAAAAGATCAACGTCCTTCCCGGCGGCGCCGGACGCGACCGGGGGCCAGAACGGCGGAAGCTCCTCAGCAAGGCCGCTGGACCCGAGCTGCACCTTCTCTGTGGCCGTAGCCTGCGCAATGGTCACCAGGTCCGCCTGAGTTTCGGCGTCAAGCAGAGCGTAGCGAACGCGGCCCCGCAGCCCATCCAGCGCCTCTTTGATCGCACCGGCTCCACGCCTGACGGTCTCCAGGTCCACGTGACCCACAGGATGAGGGGTCTGCCGCTGGAGCACCAGGCGCATGTCGGACTCGGTCATCGGATGAACGGGGTCTCCGCGGAATTCCGACTCCGACAGGGGCACACCCCGGACGGAGTGAATGCCGTGTACCGTAGTCCGGCCATTCTTGGGGAAAGCCGCAACCGCCACACCAAAATCCGCGCCCAGGGTATCCATCATGGCATCGAACTCGACCCCGACGTTCCCCCGGAACACGGAGCAGGTCTTTTTCCAGTAGACGCTGCAGCCTTTCTCCATCAGCAGGCGGGTGGCCTGGCGGACCTTCTCGGCCGCCACCTCCGGGCTGTCCAGCCGGCTGTCCGTGTCGATGACCACGGCGTCGCACTCAAGCGCTTCCGGCCTGAGCTCCGAGGTGAGGGTCAGGACACGGGTGTGGTAGCCATGCTTCGCGAACATGACGCCAATGTCATTGGCGCCGGTCGTATCATCCGCCACTACGCCGATCATTTGACCACCCCCTGGAGCTCGGCCACTTCCGCTGCGTTCAGCATGCGGCCCCGGCCGCCGGTGAGGAACCACAGCCTGGCACAGAGCTCCAGCTCCTCAGCAATGGCGCCCGCATTGGCCAGGTCCGGTCCGAACGTCACCTGTCCATGGCTCTGAAGCAGCATGGCGTTCACGCCCTCGCAGACCTCGCCGACGCGCTCGGCCAGGCGGGCCGACCCAGGCAAGACGTATTCCACCATGGGCAGCCGTCCCACGCGCACCACGGCCTCGCGAAGCATGGTCGGAAGCACGTTCCCCGTCTCTGTTGGCTCCGCCATGAGGGCTAGGGCCAGGGCATACGGGGAATGAAGGTGAACGACAGCGCCCACGTCCGGACGCCGGCGGTAAATCACACTGTGAAAGCGCACCTCCTTGGATGGGCGCACTCCGGTGAGGGGCTCGCCATCAAGGGTGCACTCGGCAATCTGATCAGGAGTCAGGGTGCCGAACGAGGTGTTGGTGCCACTCACCAACAGCACGTCGCCACAGCGGACGCTGAGGTTCCCGCTGGTGGCCACGGTGTATCCGCGGTCATACAGGGACTCGGCGTAACGGCATATGTGTTCTTTGAGCTGCTCTTTCATATAGGTCATCCTTTCGGCATGCCGTCGGCAGACTGAGGCGCTTTCGAGCTAGTCGAAGTCGATAACCGTCTTGATGCCGACGACCTTCCGCTGGTCAATGTCAGCCAACATCCCCGGCAGATCTGCCAGCTTGATCCGGGCGGTGATGATCTGCGACATATCGAGCTCCCCGCTGTTGACCAGGTTGGCTGCAGCCACGAAATCCTCGCGCGTGTAAGTCTGGGAGCCGGTCATGGTGATCTCACGGGTCACCAGGTTGTTGAAATCGACGCTCTGCGGCCGGGAGAAGAGCGAAACCACCACAATCCGTGCCCGCTTCTTACACAGCCTGACCGCCTGCTCCATGACCTCCGGTCCGTCGGTGCAGACGTAGACCACGTCAAACTCGCCGGCCGGAAGCTCCGCATTCCGTGGGTCCACCGCATCGGTGGCGCCGAGGCGCTTTGCCGCCTCCAGGTTATAAGGCATCACGTCGGTGACGAACAGCCGTCCGGCCTTGCCATGAGCCGCCAGCAAGGTGACGAGGATGCCGATGGAACCCTGCCCGAGAACGGCGATGTGCTCGCCCGGCTTCGCCTGCCCCCGGCTGTAAACCCGCTGCGACACGGCCAGTGGCTCGATGGTGCTGCCCTCGGCCCAGCCGACATGGTCAGCCAGCAGGTGGCAGACCGAAGCCGGAGCCGTCAGGTACTCGGCGAAGGTGCCCTGCCAGCCCACGCCCGGCACCCGCTTGTTGACGCAGAGATTCACCAGTCCCTGCCGGCACCATTCGCAGGTGCCGCAGACGATATGCGGCTCGACGACAACCCGGGCGCCTATCGCCGGCGAGGTGACGCCGGGGCCGTGGGCGATCACTTCGCCGCTCACTTCATGACCCAGAATGACCGGCGGCTTCCGGTAGGGATGATGACCGCGGTAGGTGTGCATATCTGAACCGCAGATGCCGCCCGACTTCACCTTGATGAGAACCTCACCAGGTCCGGGGACGGGCTTGGGGACATCCTGAACTTCGGTCTTCATGGGCTCGGTCAGCATCAGTGCTTTCACAGTGGTGGGACCTCCTTATTGAACTCGTTCGTTTCGGAACAAGGCACATCGCGGGTCATCAGGTGGTCCAAGTCGTGCTGTACGTCCCGCAGGTGCTCAAGCATGGCTTTTCGGGCTGCGTGCTCATCACGGGCGACGATCGCCTTGAAAATCAGCGTGTGGAAACGCAACGCCCGTTCGCCGGCGCCCGGGACTCGTTGGGTCTGCTCCACCAGGTGGTAGACCAGGTCGATAATATTGCCGTACATCCGGGCCAGCAGCGGGTTTCCGGCCGCCTCGGCCACGGTCGTGTGAAAGAGCACGTCCGCCGACTGGTACGACTCACCGACGGCAAGGTTGCGTTCCATCATCGCGAGCGACTCCGACATGCGCTCCCGTTGGAGGGCGGAGGACCGGCGGGCCGCCAGGCCGGCCATCTCCACCTCCACGGCGGTGCGTGCCTCATTGAGCTGATGGAGTTCAGCCGCCTGAAGTAATTGGACCACCAGCGGGTCAAGCAGGCGCTCGGTTGTGGGAGCGGTGATAAAGGTGCCCTCTCCCTGCCGAGCTTCCACGAGCCCCATGGCCTCCAGCACCTTCAGCCCCTCCCTCATGGCGAGCCGGCTCACGCCCAGATTGGCTGCCAGTTCCCGTTCCGGCGGCAGTTGATCGCCTGGTTTGAGCTCTCCCCGCGTGATCGCGGCGCGAATCTCTGCGATCACCGCTTTACCCACGCTCGTCCGCTTGACTCGCTGCAAGTCCTGTTCCTCCCCTGACTAACCCGCGGAACGGTGTCCCTTGCCGCCCAGATATGCTTCCCGGACTTCCGGATTCCTCAGCAGGTCCTGAGCAGCGCCTTCCAGCACAACCCGCCCGGTCTCAAGCACATAGCCGCGGTGCGCCACACTGAGCGCAATGGACGCATTCTGCTCGACTACCAGCACGGTAGTGCCCATGCTCTCGTTGATCTCCTTGACCGTCTGGAACACTTGTTGCACGACGATGGGCGCCAGGCCCAGCGAGGGTTCGTCCATGAGCAGCAGCTTGGGCCGGGCCATCAATCCCCGGGCGATGGCCAACATCTGCTGCTGGCCGCCGGACAGCGTCCAGCCCAGAGCATCCCGGAGGCGACGCAGATCGGGGAACAATTCGAACATCTTGTCCATGTCTTCGGCAATGCCCCTGGCATCCCTGCGAATGGCAGCGCCCAGCCGCATGTTTTCGGTTACCGTCAGGCCGGGGAAGATCCGGCGCCCTTCGGGCACGTGGGAGATGCCGGCCCGCACGATCGCTTCCGGGGCCAGCTTGTGAATCGACTTGCCGTCCAGGCGGATTTCGCCCTGGGTAGGCTGCACCAGCCCCGAAATGGCCCGCAGGGTGGTCGACTTGCCGGCGCCGTTGGCCCCCAGCAGAGCGACGACCTCGCCCTGCTTGACTTCCAGGGAGACGCTATGCAGCGCAGTCACCTTACCGTAGGCGGCCGCGATGTTGTTGAGCTTAAGCATTCAGAGCCACCTCCCGGTTGCCCAGATAGGCTTCGACGACGGCCGGGTCGGAGAGCACATGGTCCGGGTTGCCTTCGGAGATCTTCTTGCCGAAGTTCAGGACCGTCATGGTGTTGGACAACTGAGCGACCATGCTCATGTCATGTTCCACCAGCAGCATGGTCAGCCCGGCGTTGTGGAGGCGCTTCAACAGGTGGACCATCTCCTGCTTCTCGGTCTGGTTCAGGCCGGCGGCAGGCTCGTCCAGCAGCAGCAGTTCGGGCTCGCCGGCCAGCTGCCGGGCGATCTCGACCAGCTTCTGGTGGCCGTAGGGCAGGTTTTTGCACCGCTCAAAGGCCTTGCCGCTCATGCCGACAAACTCGATGGCTCCCCGGGCCCGGTCGTCCACCTCAGCGGCGGAGCCACCCTTCTTCTGGGAGCCGATCAGCACGTTCTCCCATACCGTCAGTTCCCGGAAGAGCCGCAGGTTCTGGAAGGTCCGGGCCATGCCGCCCTGGGCGATCTTGCTGGGCCGCTTGCCGCCGATCTCCTTACCCTTGAACCTGACACCGCCAAACGTCGGCACGTAAATGCCGGAGATGACGTTGATCGACGTGCTCTTGCCGGAGCCGTTGGGTCCGATCAGGGCATGCAGTTCGCCGCGGCGCACCACAAAGTCAACGCCGTCCAGCGCCTTCAGGCCGCCAAAATGCTTGCCCAGGCCGGTGACGACCAGCAGTTCCTCGCCCATCTGGCCCTGTCCGCCAACCTGGAGTTCTGTCTCCGCCTTGGCCATGGTCGGGCGCTTCACCAGGCGCTTCGCCGCCAGGTCGACAAAGCCCCACAGGCCGTTGGGCATGAACACGATGACCACGATGATAATGAAGCCATACATCACCAGGTAGATGCTATTGAAGTCTCGGAGCAACTCGGGCAGGAAGGTAAGTGCACCGGCGCCCAAAACCGTGCCAACAACAGCATCGCTGCCGCCCAGCAGGGTCGCTGCCAGGGTCTGAATCGACATGTCGTACGAGAACGTGTCAGGGCTGATGTAGGCGAACCCTGCCGCATAGATCGCACCGCCGATCGCACCCAGCATGGCCGAGATGACGAAGGCGACCACCTTGGTGCGCACGGTGTTGACACCCATGGCCTCTGCAGCCAACTCGTTCTCACGCACGGCGACCATGGAGCGGCCCAGCGGCGTGTTGCGCAACCACCAGACGAACGCCCCCACGATGAAAAGGAGCCCGAGCGCCACCCAGGAATAGTCGTGTGCGGTTGTCACCTGGAAGAAGAACGGGGGCCGCTTAATGCCGGAGATGCCGTCAGGACCGCCGGAGAACTTGATCCAGTTCAGCATGATCAGGGAGAAGATGATCTGCGTGCCAATGGTGATCATGGCCAGATAGCGGCCGCCCACCTTAAGGGTGGCCATGCCCAGGAAGGTACCGAACATGGCGGCTGCCATGATGCCCACAGCCAGAGCCACCCACCAGTTCGTGTGGTACCGCGTGGTGCCGAGGGCGACCGCATACGCGCCGATGCCGTAGAACGTCGCCTGAGCCATTGAGATCTGGCCTGTGTAGCCCAGCAGAACTGTCAGCCCAAGGGCCGAGACACCCGAGGCGGCGGCGAGAATCAGCAGGTTGGTGGCGTAGCGGGTATCAAACAGGAGGGGCAGAATACCAACTGCAATGGCCCCCAAGAGAAGGCCAAAGTACTTGTATGGAATCCCTTTTTTCGCTTGCATGGGCTCTCCTCCCCTCCTACGCCTTCTCTGCAACCTTCTCGCCAAAGATGCCCTGCGGGCGGACCAGCAGGAACAGGATTACAATCAGGAACCCGTAGGCGTCCTTGTAGACCGGGGAGATGAAGGCCGCACCCAGGGCCTCGATAATCCCCAGGGAGAGGGCGCCGATGATCGCGCCGCGCACGTCGCCGAAGCCACCGATGATTGAAGCGGCGAATGCCTTCATACCCAGCGTGCCGCCCATACGGTGCGTCACGAAGAAGATCGGCGCCACCAGCATGCCGCTCAGGCCACCCAGCAAACTGGAGTAGATGAAGGTAATCGCGATCATGGACGCAACCGGAATGCCCAGCAGCCGGGCCATATCCTTGTCCTGAGAGGTGGCCTGCATCTTCTTGCCCAGCAGGGTGTGCTCAAAGAAGAAGTATTGAAAGCCCATGAGCACCGCCGTAACCGCCAGGATCACCAGGTAATGGTAGTCGAAGAACACGCCGCCTGCAGTGAACCCGCCGGTGGCCGTTCCCTGCACCATGGGCGCCACCTTTTGCGGAGCCGCGCCAAAGACGGCCAGCGCGCCGTTCTGGAACATGATGCTGGCGCCGATGGTTGCGATGATCACAGGCAAGAACGTGCGGTTACGGAGCGGGAAGTAAACGCCCAGTTCAAACAGGAGGCCGAACGCCGCCATGATCACGAGGACCAGCGGGATGGCGACGTAATAGTTGATGTGCATGGCCTGGGTAAGGGTGACCAGGCCAAAGGCACCTAGCATTGAGAACTCACCCTGAGCGAAATTGACGACGTTCGTGGCTTTGTAAATCAGAACGATGCCCAGAGCCACCATGGCGTAGACGCCGCCTATAGCTACACCGGCCAGCAGGTTCTGGCCGAAAATGGCCAAGTTCATGAACGCCCCTCCTCACGTATGGACCCGATGCGAGGGAGCTCAAGATAGACACGCCAGCCGGACTGGCTTGTCACCAGTCCGGCTGGCCACTGCTCCAGGCGCTACTTGCCAGCGTTAGCGTGGATGGTCTTGACGAGCTTGAAGGCGTTGTTCTCGTTCTGAAGGATGTGGTAGCTGTCCAGGCCGTCGCCGTTCTTGTCGAAGGTGTAGGTGCCTTCAACTCCCTCGAGCCCCTTGGTGGCGAGGAGCGCCTTCTGAAGGGTCTCGGGCTTCAGGTCCGGGGTCGTCTTCATGAGCTCGGTCAGCACGGTGATCGCGTCATAAGGCCAGGAACTGTAGAAGTCAGGATCCTGGTTGTACTTGGCCTTGTAAGCCTCGGCGAAAGCCTTGGCCTTGGCGTTGGCTTCCTTGTTGAAGTCAGCCACGCCGTAGGTGCCGTAGAGGGCATCGCCGGCAAGCCGCAGCGCATCCTGGCCGGTGATCGAAGGCGAACCGACCCAGGCGAGCGACAGGCCCTGCTGCTTCATCTGCTTGGCCAGAATGCCAAGGTCGGTGGACGCAGCGATATAGGAGATGATCACGTCTGCACCGGACTGCTTCAGGGCGGAGATGACCCCCGTGAAGTCCTTCTCGCCGGTGTTGAAGCCCTGGTCGGCGATAAGCGTATTGTTATAGTCCTTCAGCGCGTTGACCACCATATCGCGGCCGCCGTTGCCGAAGGCGTCGGTGGAGTGAACAAGGGCGATCTTGGACTTCTTCAAGTCCTCAACCACGAACTTCACCATGGCCTTGGCGCTCATGCCGTCGTGCGGGCGGAAGCGGAAGACCCACGGGCTCTGGCCCTGGGTCAGGCCGAAGTTGGTTCCGCCGATGGCGACCGGAACCTTCAGTTCGTTAATGGTCGGAATTTGGGCCGCAATCTGGGTGGAGCGAACCGTGGAGACCACCGCGACGACGTCCTTGTCCTCCAGGATCTTCTGAAGCGCAGCCACCGAGCCCGGGTTGGTGGACTGGTCGTCCTGAATCACGAGCTGAATCTGACGACCAAGTACGCCGCCGGCCTTGTTGACCGTGTCCACAGCCAGTTCCACGCCATTCTTCATCAGCCGGCCGGCATCGACGTCGCCACCAGTTTGCGGGATGGTGACTCCAATCTTAATCGGCTTCTTGTCATCGGCGGAGCCGGAACCGGAAGCGTTGTTCTTCGGAGCGGAGTTGCAGGCTACAGTCAGGGTCATGACCGCTGCGAGTAGCAAAGCGAAACCTTTGCGCATTCCATCTGCCCCCATCTAAATTGGTCGAAGCTCTGATGGTCAAACCTCTAATGGTTTGACCACTAAGCTCATGTGCTTGGTTCTACCGCAGTTCGAAATTTTCCTCCCGGAAGCACATTTGTGAACACGTTAACTTAATCAGAGTATCCCGCCGGCCCTTGGCTTAGCGGCGGAAGGAGTCGGCGTACCGCGCCGCCACCTTAATCGCCTCTTCCATCGAAACAGAGCTGGCAAGTCCCTTGCCGGCGATGTCGAAGCCAGTGCCATGGTCGACCGAACTGCGGAGGAACGGCAGACCGTTGGTGACCGAAACCGTCCGGTGGAAGTCGTACATCTTAGCGGCGATGTGGCCCTGGTCATGGTAGAGGCTGAGCACGGCGTCAAAGCGGCCCTGCGCAGCGTGCCAGAAGACCGAGTCAGCAGGCAACGGGCCATGGGCATCGATCCCCTCGGCGCGAGCGGCAGCGATGGCGGGCTCGAGCTCGCGGACTTCCTCGTCACCGAACAGTCCGTGCTCGCCGGCATGCGGGTTCAGCCCGGCGACCACGAGCTTGGGGTTGGTGACGCCCAGGCGCTCCAGGGCCTCCTTGGAACGGCGCAGGCAGTCGAGCGTCCGCTCCTTGGTGATTTGGGTGCATGCCGTGGCCAGGGAGACGTGGCGGGTCATGAAGAAGATGCGCAGGCTCTTCACCTCGAACATGGTGAGCGGATCGTGGGTGCCCGTCATTTCGCCGAAAATCTCTGTGTGCCCGATGAAATTGATCTTGGCGGCCTTGAGGGCCTCTTTGTTGATAGGGGCCGTGGCGACAGCGTCCACCTCCCCGGCTTTCGCCAGCTCGATGGAGCGGACGATGTACTCGAAGGAGGCCTGGCCGGCCTGGGCCTGGACCTTACCCCACTCCAGGGTGGAAATGTCCACGTTCTTGAGGTCGATCAGGTCGATGGCGCCCGGCACATACGTAGCCTCAGCGGGCGAAGCCACCGTGTTGATCGCATGCTTCACGCCTGTGCTGATCAGGGCCCGTTGGACCACCTGCGCGTCGCCGATCAGAAGCGGGCGGCAGAGGTCATAAATCTCAGGGTTGGCAAGGGACTTTACGACGATTTCGGGGCCGATCGAGGCGGGGTCGCCCAGGGTGATGCCGATTACAGGGCGGTTAGTCATGGTGCTGGACCTCCTTGAGGATATGGTTAACACAGCGGACGGCGGCGTCGGGGCCGCCAACCAGCCCGCCCTTGGTCACAACATACAGGTCCGGATGGATGCCGCCCAGCAGGCGGCCCGCCACAGCCAGGGGGAGAATCTCCTCCACCAGGTTGATAGCGGTGGCGCCCAGCCGGCGGCAGACCGCCAGGGTAATGTCGCCGCCGCTGGTGTACATGCCGGCGATGTCCGGCATGGACTGCAGCGACCGGGCTGTGAGCTCGGCAAACCCGGCAGCGATCAGCTCCGCAGCCTCCTGGTCTGGCAGGTTCATGAGAGGGCTGGTCTTGACGCCCATGACTGCTGTGTCCCGAGGAATCGCTGCGAGCAGGTCTACCACGCGGGTGATCTCCCTCTCGGCGACCTGTTCGCCCCGGGCAAGCGCCCCGGCGTCCACGGTCACCAGGTGGGCGCCCAACTCTCGCTCTAGTAGCGCCAGCTGCTCGACGGTGTTCAGCGCCACGCTGCCCGTCACCACCATGACGCGACGGCGCCGGTGCGCGGTCAGGGCGGCGACGTAAGCCGCAGTCAGGGGACCGGGGTCCGCCGCCACGGCACACAGGCCGCTGAGGGCCATGCCCATGCCGATGGCCGTGATGTCCTCGTCGGTCTCCGCATCGGCACAGATCATCCGAATGCCGTCCTTCGCCTGCTTACGCAACGCCGGAGCGACAGCCTCGGCCCCGGCCCGGACAACGTCCAGCGCCAGGTAGCCAACGGGGAATTGGGTCTGGGCTGCAAGCAGGGTCGGCACGTGGGACTCGGTGATGGGGCGGCGCGGGTCATGGCGCACGGCGGTCTCAGCGAGCAGCACGCCGCCCACGTACAGATTGCCGCCACGGGTGGTGCGACCGGATGCGGGGAAAGCGCCAGTGACGACTGCCACCGACGCAGGGCCGATCGCGTTCAGGACTGCCTCCAGCTCGGCGCCCAGATTGCCGCGCAGCGTGGAATCGATGCGCTTGGCCAGGGGCCGGCCCTGGTGCGCCCGGATCATCGCAGCGGCCCGGGCTACCCGATCGTAGGCTTTCCGGGCCGGCAGCGCCCGGGAGTCGGTGTTCACGCAGACGCAGTCGTATCCGGGCAGGCCGTCAGACGGCCACTCCATCCCCGTAAGGGAGGCCGTACGAAAACCCCGACGGCGCAAGAGAATGCCAGTGGCGTTTTGGCCGGTGAGATCATCGGCGATGACGCCGATCAGGGTGTGGGGGTTGTCAGACCAGGGCAAGGTCTACGCCCTCCTTCCGAATGACCCGGGCCATCTGAGATGGCACGCCGGTGTCGGTAATGATGAGGGAGATGGCCTTCAGCGGGGCGATCTGGAAATTGGCCCGAAGCCCGAACTTGCCGGCGTCCGCCAGGACCACGCTGCGTCGGGCGGCCCGGAGCATGGCCTGCTTCAGGCGCACCTTGTCAAGGTTGGGCGTTGTCAGCCCCTGTTCCAGGTCGATAGCCGAGGTTCCGATGAACGCAAGGTCCACGGTCAGCCCCCGGAGCATCATCTCAGCGATGGGACCGTAAAGGTTATAGCCTCCGGGCTGGGCGGTGCCGCCCGTGACCAGCACCCGAATGCCGGGTTCGTCGCATAGCTCCAGGCCGATCTTCAAGTCCACGGTGACCACGGTCAGATTCTTGCGTCCCCGCAGGGAGCGTGCAAGCGCCGCCGTCGTTGAGCCGGCGTCCAGCAGGATCACATCGCCATCGCTGACCAGTTCAGCGGCCCTCCGGGCGATGCGCCCCTTCTCAGCGATGCGCTCAACGGCCTTGGCCGCGTAAGGCTGTTCACGAATCGTCTGCCCAGGCGCGCGGGCACCGCCATATGTGCGGAGCAGTCGCCCTTCCCCGCCTAGCTGCTCCAGGTCCCGGCGAATCGTCATCTCGGAGACCCCGAACTGGTCGACTAGATCGCGCACCTGCACCTGACCGTGTTGCTCGAGCCAGCTGAGAATCCGTTCCTGACGACTGTTCCTGGGTATAATCGTTCACCCCCTACGCTCTATTTCGAATCACGGCATAAGGATAGCATCTATGTTCGATTCGATCAACCGTCGATGTTCGTTCATATCAATCAGCGAACAGTGGGGTGTGTCGCCTGTGTCCCCTTCGAAATAGGGGACTAAGGAACTTGGCAGTGGTGGATACTATGCGCCTTAAATTGTCACACCCTCATCCCGCCTCCGAAGCGGCCAGCAGCATAGCACCGGTGCTTCTGTCCGGCCAACGCAAAAAGGCCCGAACGGTGCATAACTGCACAGTACGGACCTTACAGAGCCTCGCCGGCCGCCCGGGCAACACTGGCGGCATCCGGATACTGGAGCGGTTCAAAGACCGGGGGCGCCTTCTTCAGCAGCCGATGCTGCACCCAAAAGTCGTCGCAATCGAGGCAGTGCACGAGCGTGTTCCGAATGCTGGTCCACCCCACGTTCATGGGGCGGACAAACTTTTCGGGCGTAATCTCCGCCAGAAACCGATAGAGCCACTCACGCCGGTCGTAGTGATACGCCATCAACTCGTTGAACGTGTCCAAGGGGAGCCGCATATGCATTGCCTCATAATTTACTGAATATACACACTACTACCGAAAATTCTACTTGTGATGACCCGAAAGTCAACATCTTCATACGGCCTGTCGCGCGTGTTCTCACAACAACCATCGAACTATCCCCTGAGCTTGCTGCACGCGGATGCTGTAGGCGCCCACACTCTTTGATGCCAAAGAGGACGTGAGCGCTTTATTTATTTGAACCTACATATGTACACGGGTGCTGTATACCAGGAATGGGCGGGTGCGGCAGGGAAGTTGGTGGGCGAGGAGACCCGCACAATGGCAAACGCCCCCGGGCAAAGTGTTTGGCCGCACTCCGAGGGCGTTGCTCAACCCGTGTGGGTTCTGAAGCCATGCACATTGCCGCACACCTCGGACATGACGACAAGAGCTATGAAGATGCCGCGGCAATCTACTGGCCGGAACGGTGCATCGCATGCGGCGGGCGGGTGTTTGGCCCACACGGCGGCTATGCGCGATGGGGGCTGAGCGAGCGAATCGTGGTCCGCCGCTTCCGTTGCCACGCCCAAGGATGCCGGCAGGTGTGGTCGGTCTTGCCCAGCTACCTGACACGGTTTCAGATGTTAAACCGGGCGATCGCCCGAATGCATTGAATGTCGACACAGACGGTTGAATCGAGCCCTTCGTCCAGTGCGACCTGGTTGACCATCGGATTGCGGCCGTGCTGCTTGGTCA
>JAQBPS010000352.1 GCA_028287415.1 Bacillota bacterium
CGTGCCCACCGGCACCACCTTTGATGTGGTCAACGCCGGGCCGGAGTGGTCCCAGGTGATGCTGCCGAAAGGCCGGACCGGCTGGGTCTCCACACCGCTGACCAACCCCGTTGCCCCCCGCCAGGAAGCTGCCTCCACCGCCCAACTCGCGGCGGGGCCGACAGCCTACATTCAGGTCCAGGGTGGCTGCGTCGGCTCCGCCTCCATGATCAACGATCAGCTTTATGTACCCCTGCGCCCCACCATGGCGCAGCTCGGCGGTGAGGTCACCGGCACCGCGCAACAGGTTGAGGCCCACTTCCGCGGCCGCGGCGTCGCGCTGCCGGCTGGCAGCGTACGCCAGGCGGGCCAGGAACTGTTCGTGCCGGCCCGCACCCTTGCAGACGGCCTCGGCCTCTCGTTCACATGGGACGACTTCCGCCACACCGGTGAGCTGACCGTGCCCGGCATGGCTGCCACCAGCGACCTTACCTGCAGCCCCGGCGCCGGCCTGAGCGCCTATGTGATCATGGATGCCCACACCGGCGTGATCCTCAGCGAGCAGCGCGCCGACACCCCCCGCAAAATCGCCAGCACGACCAAGATCATGACGGCGCTCCTGGCCGTCGAGCGGGGCAATCCGGAGAGCATCGCCACGGTGAGCCGCAACGCCGCCAGCCAGATTTGCACCTGCATGGGCCTGCATACCGGCGACCGAGTGGCGCTCAAGCACCTGCTCTACGGGATGATCATCCCCTCCGGCAACGATGCCGCTGTCACCATCGCCGAACTGCTCTCAGGCAGCGAGTCCGCCTTTGCACGGCAGATGAACCTCCGGGCCGTCGAACTGGGTGCAACGAGCACCCATTTCATCAGCGCCTCCGGCCTGGATGACTACACCAACCCCTACAGCACGGCCCGGGACCTGGCGCTCATCTCGCGGGCAGCGATGCGCAACCCCGAGTTCCGGACGATCGTGGACACGACCGCATACTCCTTCTACGGACCCCGCGGCAAGATGACCGTCACGAGCCACAACGACTTCCTGCTGAAGTACCCGGACGCGACGGGCATGAAGAACGGCTGGACCGAGAAGGCCGGCTACACGCTGGTCACCTCCGCCTACCGTGGCGGTCGGGAACTGATCGTCGTGATGCTGGGCGCACCGACTCGTGACGGGGTCTACGCCCAGGCCACCCGCCTGATGGACTATGGCTTCAAGCTGGCTGACGCCTCCTGGGCGCTTAAATAAAGGTTACAGCGAGCTAAATCAAGCGTAACTAAACAGGCTTCAGAGCGACGGTCGCCGATTTCGGCGGCCGTCGTTCGTTTCAAAGGCGGCGGCGATGCGAATGAGGGCCGCCTCTGCGAACGGCTTGCCGACTAGTTGCACCCCGACCGGCAGCCCCTCAGCGGTAAATCCGGCGGGGAGCGAAAAGGCGGGCTGGCCTGTGACACTGAACGGGGCGCAGAAACGGACCATCGCTTCAACGACGGGCTCCCGGTTGCCATCGCCATAGTCCCACATCGGCTGGCCGATGCCGGCAGGCGGGATCGGCACGACCGGCGTGACCAGGGCATCCACCGTGGCCATCACCTGGCTCACCTGGCGGACGAGCTCGGCCCGCAGCCGCTGTCCGAGCAGGTAGTCCCGGGCCGATACATACTGGGCCAGCTCCAACCGCAGGCGGACGTCCGGCGCATACTCAGCCGCCCGCTCCTTCAGCAGCGGGGCATGGAAGGCGCCGGCCTCACCGAAGGTGATCAGACGGTTGATGAAGGTCATCACATCGACGGCAGGCAGTTCCACATCGACAATCTCGGCGCCCAGATCCTTTAAGCGTGCGACTGCTTCATTGAAGCAGCGCCGCACCTCCTGGTCGATGGGGGTCTCGAGCCACGCCGTGGGCAGCCCGATGCGGACGCCCCGCAGATCGCCGGGTGTTGCGTGCGCCGCGTAGTCGGCGACAGGGACCTGCAGGGCTGCGGGGTCGAGGGGATCGGCGCCAGCGATGGCTTGCAGCACCAGCGCCGCATCCCGCACGGAGACGGCGAGCGGCCCGATGTGATCCAGGGACCAGCTGAGCGGGATTACCCCGGCCTTGCTCACCCGGCCGTACGTGGGCTTCAGCCCGACAACGCCGCAGTGGGTCGCCGGCATGCGAATCGATCCGCCGGTATCCGTGCCGATGGCGATGGGGACAAGCCCTGCCGCCACGGCGGCGCCCGATCCCCCGCTGGAGCCGGCGGGGATTTTTGCGCGGTCCCAGGGGTTGCGGACGGGGCCGTGGAAGGGACTGTCGCTGGTGGAGCCAAAGGCGAACTCGTGGGTCGCCGTCTTGCCGATGATGATGGCGCCCGCCGCACGCAGCCGGGCCGTCACGGTCGCATCCTGGTGGGCCATGTTCTCCGCCAGGACCCGTGAGCCGGCGGTCGTGCGGTGGCCGGCGATGTCGATGAGATCCTTGACGGCCACGGGCACGCCGTGGAGCGGGCCCGTTGGTCCGGTTGCGGCTTCAGCGGCCCGGGCCTGGGCCAGCGCCTCCTCGGCCATCACTTCGCTGAAGGCGTTCAGTGAAGGGCTCACGGCTGCGATGCGGTCAAGGAAGGCTTGGGTCACCGCAACTGGCGACAGTTGCTTGCTGCGGATGGCGGCGGCCAGGTCCGTCGCCGACCACCAGAGAAAGTCGGGACCCTGGGCAGTTTGAGCAGGGGGTGTGGCGGCGGGCAGGTCGCCCGCCGTGACGCCGGTTGTGCCGGCGGTCCCGCCGTAGCCCGAACCGCCCGCCGACCCGGCCATGCCTGCCCACAGAGCGGCGCCCTGCTGCGGGGCCGTCTGGTAGGTGGGGGCGCCGGGGTCGAAGCTGAAGGCAGGGGCGACCGACCGGAGCCGCTGCTCGTGTGCGAGGCGCACCTTGGCGAGCAGGGTCGCTACCCGCGCCGCGGTCTCCGTTAATGTCGCCTCATCAATATCGGTCCGCCCGTGCATCTCCCGGGCGATCGCGGCGATCAACTGCTCATCGATCGGCATCTGACCATCTCCTTTGGGCGGTGTTGCGTTAGGCGTCCCCTTCGACAGTCTGGTTCGACAAACCTTTCGCACAGCAGGGGTGTATGCACCCATGCAGACAGGGTAATATGTGAATTGCGGACCGGCGGGAATTCAATGGGCCAGACTCTCTCTATATGGAGGTGAAGCAGCGATGCCACGCATGCTGCAGGAACTCAAGCAAAAGATCACGGTGGATTGGCCGGCTCTGGCGCCGGACCTTCGCTTCGTCTGGAACACCATGCTGGAGCCGTACCTGGCTGAGCCGGCGCTGCTCAGCCGCATCAAAGTACTCCTGGTCGGGGACAACCCGGGCGTCGAAGAGGCCAAGCACTCCATCTACCTGGCGCCCACCGGCCGTTCCGGCAAGGAGGCCCGCAGAGTGCTCGGGGCCGCCGGCTTTGACTACGACCGGCAGGTTGCCAACCTGAACAAGTCGCCGATTCACACACCCAAGACGGCCGACCTGCAGGTGTTCAAGCCGCAGCACAACGACCTGATCATCGAGACGGAGCAGTTCATGGCGCGCTGCCTGGTCGCCCTCCTTCGGGAGACAGGCGCCCATGCCATCATCATCGGCATGGCGGGGTGCGATGCGAAGCAGCCGGGGTGGCCCCACACCGGCCGGTCCGGCCGCTTTCCGGCGAGCTACGTGCTGCCCCACTATTTTGCGGAGCTGAAGCGTGCCATCGGCGGCGACACCGCCTTGCAGCGGCGCGTCCTCATCACGAAGCACTTCTCGCACGGCCATTTCGGCAACGATCTCAAGGCGCTCGGCTACGAGCCGGGTGACGATCTGTTGGCGACCCTTGGCCGTCTGCCGTATGCACCCTACCTGTTTGCTGACTGAAGTATGTCGGTGCCTCACCCGCAGCATGCTACGGTGGACCGCAGCGTAGAAGGAGTGAGACTTTTGGACAAGGTGATTCTGTACACCATGGAGGGCTGAGGGGCTTGCCACAGCGAGAAAGCGTGGCTTTCTCAGGAAGGCATCCCCTTTGAGGAGCGGAACATCTCCGCGAATCCGGCATTCCGGGACGAACTGGCCCGCAAGGGATACCGCTCCGTACCGGTCACGATCATCGGAGACCGTGAGATCGTCGGGTTCGATCGCGAGACCTTGACCCAATTGCTCAAGCGCTGAAGGTCGTGAACACGGGCACCGCCCTGCGAGGGGTGGTGCTCGTGTCGCGTCGACCAGTAGGCCACTTACAACACACATTTTTAACCCCAATGTTTAAAAACAGCTTGTGTAGGGCCGTCCCCTGCCATATACTTTACTCAACAGACTTGTTGAATAAGTATCACTAGTGGGAGGGCGATCAGTATGGCAAGGCTGACCGGAAAAGTGGCGTTGATCACAGGGGCTTCGCGGGGGCTGGGTCGGGCGATCGCGCTGGCGTATGCACAGGAGGGTGCGAGCCTGGCGGTCTGCGCCCGGGATGGCGCTGCGCTCGCGGGTGTGGCCGCTGAACTGCGGGCGGCGGGCGCCCGGGTGGTGTCCATTCGGGCGGATGTCGCCGACCTGCATGATGTTGAGCGCCTGGTGTCGCTGACGCTTCAGGAGTATGGCCGGATCGATGTGCTCGTCAACAACGCCTCGATCTTCGGCCCCAGCCCCACCCCGCTGCTGCTTGACTACCCCGCCGAGGACTTTGCCGAGGTGCTCAAGGTCAACACCGTCGGACCGTTCCTTGTAACCCGCCAGGTGCTGGGCGCCATGCTCCAGCGGGGCGCCGGCTCCGTCATCAACGTCACCTCCGAGGCGGGGGCCGTCGGCTATGCCGGCTGGGGTGCCTACGGCGTCTCCAAGTTCGCCGTCGAAGGCCTGACCGAGACCTGGGCCGCTGAGGTGGCCGCAGCCGGCGTGCGGGTCAACATGGTCGACCCCGGCGAGATGG
>JAQBPS010000359.1 GCA_028287415.1 Bacillota bacterium
TCGAACATAAATATATAAAAACATGTCCACCCAGTCATCTGTGTTTGTAGCCCAAATCCGTGCAATCCGTGCAATCCGTGGCCATATAAACGCCCGCGCGCGCAAAGCCGGACCCCCCATGCGAGGAGCCCGACCTGCCCACCATCCGTAATCGCTACACGAAGAGCGCCGCCAGCACCAGCGTAATCGTCGACAGAAGCTTGATCAGCACGTGCAGGGACGGGCCGGCGGTATCCTTGAAGGGGTCGCCGACTGTATCGCCCACGACCGCCGCCTTGTGCGGGTCGGAGCGCTTGCCGCCGAGGGCGCCCGTTTCGATGTACTTCTTGGCATTATCCCAGGCGCCGCCGCCTGTGTTCAAGAAGAGCGCCATGATCACACCGGTGATCGTTGCGACCATCAGGAAGCCGCCCACCGCTTGCCACCCGAGCAAGAGGCCGACGACGACCGGGGACGCCACCGCGACAGCGCCGGGCAGTATCATCTGCTTGAGGGCGCCCTTCGTCACAATATCGACGCACTGGGCGTAGTCGGGCTTGGAGGTGCCCTCCATGATGCCCGGGTTGGCCCGGAACTGGTCCCGCACGTTCTGGATCACGTACTGAGCGGCCCGGCCGACGGCCCGGATCGCGGTGGCGCTGAAGAAGAAGACCAGCATCGCACCGAGGAAGGCGCCGATGAATACTTCCGGTTTGCCGATATCGAACACGACAGCGGTGGCAGCCATGCCCTTCTCCTTCAGCAGGATCTTCACCTCATCGGTATAGGCCGAGAAGAGCAGGAAGGCGGCCAGGGCGGCCGAACCGACGGCATAGCCCTTCGTGAGCGCCTTGGTCGTGTTGCCGCTGGAATCCAGCTGGTCGGTGCGGCGGCGGATCTCCTCGGATGCGCCGGACATCTCGACGATGCCGCCGGCGTTGTCGGTGATCGGACCGAAGGTATCCATCGCCAGGATGTAGGTGACAGTCGACAGCATGCCGATCGTGGCGACGGCGGTGCCGTAGATGCCGGCATTCGGTACGCCGGGCAGGCCGGCCACACCCAGCCTGTAGGCCACGTAGATGGCAAGGGAGATCAGCAGCACCGGTACGGCGGTTGCCTCCATGCCCACGGCGATGCCGGCGATAATGTTCGTGGCGGGGCCGGTGATCGAGGCGTTGGCAATCTCGCGGACGGGGCGGAAGCGGTGCTCGGTGTAGTACTGCGTCACCCAGACGAAGAGGATCGACATGACCAGGCCCACCATGGCGGCCAGCCAGAAGTAGATGTAGTGCTCGCCGAGCATCTGCTTCGTGACGAACCAGAGCGCACCGGCGACCAGCACAGCGGTGACGAGATAGCCGCGGTTCAGGGCGGCCATCGGGTTCTCATTCTCCTTCGCTTTGACGGTGAAGATGCCGATGATCGACGCCAGCAGGCCGAAGGCGTTGGCGACCAGCGGGAAGAGGATGCCGTTGAGGCCGAAGACCGGGATCAGGGCAATCCCCAGGATCATGGCGCCGATGTTTTCGGCAGCGGTCGACTCGAACAGGTCGGCGCCACGGCCGGCGCAGTCGCCCACGTTGTCGCCGACCAGGTCGGCGATGACGGCCGGGTTGCGAGGATCATCCTCGGGGATGCCGGCCTCCACCTTACCCACCAGGTCGGCGCCGACGTCGGCGGCCTTGGTGTAAATGCCGCCGCCGAGCTGGGCGAAGAGCGCCACAAACGAGGCGCCGAAGCCGAAGCCGACGATCAGCAGCGGGGCCTTGGCCGGATCCGTGATGCCGCCGAAGGCGCGGAACAGGCCCCAGACGCCCATCAGGCTGAGGGTGGTCACAGCGAGGCCGGTCACGGCGCCGGAGCGGAAGGCGATCTGGAGGGCCCGGTTCAGGCTGTGCTGGGCGCCGGCGGCGACCCGCAGGTTGCCAGTGACGGCGGTCCACATCCCGATGTAGCCGGAGAGAGCGGAAGCGGCGGCCCCGGCGACGAACGAGACCGCCGTCGCCATCCCCTTGTCGCTGCTTTGGGTGAAGTACAGCACGATCGCAACACCGATGGCCAGGGCGCCGATGGTCTTGTACTGCCGCCCGAGGAAGGCGAACGCGCCCTCCCGGATGGCTGTCGAGATCTCCTGCATCTGGGCGGAGCCCGTGTCCTGCTTCAGCAAATTCATGATCAGGAACACAGTGACGATGGCTGCAATAAGGCCGGATACGGGAATGACATACTGGAGCTGCACGTGCGTAGCCTCCTTGTTCAGGAACTTGTCCGACCCCGAATCTGGGGTTCTCTTCCCCGGCTGCACCCAACACCCCTTTCGAATTTCAATTCTGTTAGATAAAATATAGAAACAAGGCCGAAATTATTGTGTAACGGAATTATGCGCCCTCGTGGGATGGACTCGGGACGCTCGTGCTGATACCTATGCCGGCGCTTGTGGACCCATGCTCGTGCGGGCGCGCAGAAGCCCCCGTGACGGCGATGACGTCACGAGCCGAAGGAAAACCCCCACCGGTTCCGTCACGCGTTGTCGCGCTTAAACACGGAAACGGTGGGGGTTTGACGGGGCGACCGGGCGCTGACCGGGACCACTCACGCTGGCTTCAGTTGAAAGAATTGCAAGCGCCAGCCGACCACGCCGCCCCGATCGGTCCCGATGTGCCCAAGCACAGCGACGGTTCCACATTGTTTTACTCGCACCCAAGGCCTGCAGCCCCAGCTGGGTGCGGACACCAGAAGAGCCGCCTCTTCGGCTTGCTCATGACGGCGAGAATCCCCATGCAGTTGACATAAATTGAGAAAAGGTCGTCCTTTTGCCACCTAG
>JAQBPS010000402.1 GCA_028287415.1 Bacillota bacterium
GGTGCCACGGAAGTTGCTGAAGATCTGTTCCAGCTCATTCGCTTTGGCGACCATCGCCGCGATCTCGTCCTTGTCGAGTTGGTTCTCAAGGTAGCCGTGGTACAGGCTGACCAATTGCCGGTCGAGCAGGGTATCGCCGGTGGGCTGGGCCGCGGCCGCCTTCAGCTTGGCAAAGGTGTCGCGGTCGGACATCAACAGCCGCAGTTCAGTCTCCAGGTCGGCGGCGACCCTTGCCTCCTCGGGCTTGCCGCTGGTGGCGAGGCGCCAGTATGCCTTGTTCGCCTCGGTCATTTTCGGCTTGATGGTCGCTACGATGGACGCTACAAGGGCACGGAGATCCTCTGACATGTGAACCCTCCAAGTCGACGGATATGTCGGGAGTTGCGGAGCTAATACGCCTGATACGCTTTACCCTTTCCGGAGAATTATCCTCCGGCGCGCTGGTGAGCACAAAACAGACTCCGCCACCAGGGACGGAGTCTGTTTTTGTGTTGACTCCGTGTAAGCGATCTCTTACGCTTTGACTTGTATGTCGGAGCTTAGCGGAGGCGGAGCTGCGCCGGCCGTCTATTACGTTTGACGAATTGATGCGCGCCCTGGTTGCATGGCCGTGCCGGAGGTGGTCATCAGAGTGGACGGCATCGTCACAGCTGTGAGTCGCAGTACCAGGCACAGTTTCAGCAAGCCGAATCAGGAGCGCATCCGGCTCTTGGCCGGGCTGGGGGTCGACGGGGACGCTCACCTGGGAGTCACAGTCCAGCACCGGTCACGCGTGGTGAGCGACCCGACCCGCCCCAATCTGCGCCTGCGGGCCGCCGGCTTCCCAGTGCCGACCGGCGCCCGGCTGTACCTGGGCGAAGCGGCGGTGGTGGAGGTGACCGGGCTCCGTAATCCCTGCGCTCAGCTTGATGGCTTTCAGCCGGGGCTCATGGCCGCCGTCCTCGGGCGCGACGCGCACGGGCACCTGATCCGTAAGGCCGGCATCATGTCCGTCGTGATCTCTGACGGCGAGGTGCGGCCGGGGGATCCGGTCAGGGTCGAGCTGCCGCCACCCCCGCATCGGCCGCTGGAGCGCGTCTGAGGTTCCGGCCGGGACAAACAAAAACAAGCAGTGCCGACTCTCAGGTCGGCACTGCTTGTTTTTATCGCATAAATTCGGCCACACCGTCGCAATTAGTCGACAGGTTCCTACTGCGCGGCAAATGAGCGTTTGGTAAAATCAGGGTGAATAGGGCGTGGGGTTTCACTCATAGAAGCAATGGTGCGCTGAACGGAAATTTTTAGAATTGTTAAGTTTGGCCCCCACAAAGGGTGGGTACCATTGACGTACTCCTATCCCGAAACGGTAACAAACCTCACAGAGGAGTGGTTTACACATGCGGAAGCTGACAGCCATCATGCTGGCGGGCGCGCTGACCCTCAGCGCCCTGGCCCCGACCGCCCTGGCCGACAACACGCAGCGAAATCAACAGCGGCCTCAGTATGAACAAGACTTCAAGGACTGGCAGAGCGACTTCTGGGCGAACGAGTCCCTCGCCCGCATGATCACCCGCGGGGTGATCCAGGGGAACGGCGACGCGACCATTGCCTCGTATCGGTCGGTTACCCGGCTGGAGGCGGCGATCATGATGAGCCGCCTGCTGGAACTGCAGGCGCCGGAGATCCCGACCGGCCATTCCACGGTCAAGGCTTCCTGGGGTGAAATCCAGGTGACGAACACCACGAGCGAGTTCACCATCAGAATCAAGACCTCACAGGGTGAGTTCACCCTCGCGGACGGTGCGGACATTCCCGAGTGGGGCCGCAAAGCGATTCTGGCCGGGCTGCGGGAGGGTTTCGTCGTTTTCGACGGCGCCAGTCTCAGCCCCATGAAGGCCCTCACCCGCCTGGAGGCCGCGATCATGATGGTCAAGGCCGCCGGCCTTGACGCCCAGGCCCAGGCGAGGGCGGGTGCCAGCCTCGACTTCAAGGACGCTGACAAGATCCCCGCACGGCTCCGCGGCTACGTCGCCATCGCTGTGGAGAGCGGCTTCGTCACAGGCTACGAGGACGGCACCTTCCAGCCCGGGCAAATCCTGACTCGCGCTGAATGGGCCGCCTTGCTTGACCGGCTCGACCGGGCGCAGGGAGCACCCGTCACCGCTGACGGCCGCCAGATCAAGGCGACTGTCACCGCCGTCTCGAACGGCGCCGTCGCCGTGACCACCCCGGTCTACCCGGGCGGGGTCACGTACAGGGTTGCTGTCAACGCCGTCATCTACAGTGGCGGCAAGGAGATCGCCCTCGCAGACATCCATGCGGACGACCAGGTGATCATCAACCTGAACAGCACCCGGCAGATCCTCCTGCTGACGGTCACCAACGTGAAGCGGCAGGTCAGCGGGACGGTGGAAGCCTTCGTCAGCGCTTCCGCCAGCGTTACCGGCAGCATCAGGCTGAGCGGGAACGGCAGCTCCCGAACGTACACGGTCAACAGCCAGACCAGGGTGATCCTTGGCGGGCAGACGGCCACCTTCGCGGACGTGCGCACCGGTGACCAGGTGACCCTGAAGCTGGACGGCAGCGTTGTCAAGGAGATCGCCATCAAGGCGGCGGCCGGCACGGTTGCCGGTACGCTCCAGGCGGTCAGCTTTGGCAGCAACACGGTCCTGCCCTCGGTGACGGTCCGCAGCAGCAATCAAGCCCAGGCGACCTACAGCATCGCCGACTACGCTGTCATCAAGGCAGCGAACGGGACCGCCATCACCCTGGGCGATCTGAATGTGGGCGACGAGCTTACGCTCAAGACGGAGCGGGATCTGGTTGTGGCCATTCAGGTAAAGGCCATGGCGCCCGTCCGGATCGCGACCGGCCAGGTGGAGGCATTCGTCAGCGCCACTGCCAGCGTGGCCGGGGCGATCACGATCCGTGAGAACGGCGTCGCCACCACATATACGGTCACCAGCGGCACCGCGGTGCTGGTGGGTGGCAAGAAAGCAACGTTCGCTGACGTACGCATCGGCGACCGGGTCAACCTCAAGTTGGACGGCTCCCGGGCGACGCAGATCGCCATCAAGGTCGACACTGCTACCGTCACCGGCGCTCTGGTGGCGGTCGACCCGGGCACGAACCTCCGCCTGCCGACCATCGAGCTCACGGGTACGAATATCGGGAGCACGAGCTACACCATCGCCGATCATGCGACCGTCAAGGCAGAGAACGGCAGAGCGGTCACCCTGCGGGATCTGCACGTGGGTGACCAGCTTACGCTCAAGGTGGAGCGGAACCTGGTCACCGCAATTCAGGTAAAGGTGAGCGTGGTGAAGTCCGTCAGCGGCAAGGTGGATGCGTTTGTCAGCCCGACCGCCAGCGTGACCGGTGCGGTGGCTGTGCGTACTGACAACTCTTCGGCCACCTACAGCGTCACCGGCAGCACCGAGGTTCGGCTGGACGGCAAGAAGGTCACATTTGCTGACATCCGGGTCGGCGACCAGGTCACCCTCATGCTGGACGGCGCCCGCGTGACACAAATCGCCATCACGGCGGAGAAGTTCACGATCATGGGCAAGCTCCAGATCGTGGCCATGGGTGGCGGCTCCATCCAGGCGTCGGTGAGCATCAAGGATGCCAATGGCGTGACCATGAGCTACATGCTCGCCGACCGTGCCAGTATCAAGGCCGCAAATGGCGCCACCATCAGGCTGCAGGATCTGCACGCCGGCGATTCGCTCAGCCTCTCAGTGGAGCGCAACCTCGTAACTGCCATCCGAGTGCAGTGATCAGAAGCCCCCGTGACGGCGATGACGTCACGCGGCGCTGTTCGCGACCACTTAAAGGCGGGGCAAGGATCAAACGCCCCGGACAGAGCGAGTTTAGCGTGCGGGGCGTTTGTTCCGCCGCCGATAGGTGAAAGGGGGCAAGCCCAAAGCGCCTCGCACACTGCTATTTTAGCGTGCGGGGCGTTTTGTGCGCCGTCGCGGCGCTCTGCCCCTCTTTCACTTTTTATTGACCGACAGGGCGTCGATTCTCCGGAGGCTTGATCCGCAGTGGCAACACGGCCGCGATCAGCATGACCACCGCGAGGATCGCGATCGCCGGTGAGTATGAGCCGAATGCCTGCCGGGTGACTGTGATGAGCAGCGGGCCGACCACCCCGCCGACGCCCCAGGCCACCAGGATGCCGCCGTAGATGGTGCCGACGTACTCCGGGCCGAAGTAGTCCGCCGCAAAGCTCGGCATTGTGCCGAAGCCCCCGCCGTAGCAGAGGTAGATCAGGGCGGTGATCGCTGCAAACATCGCCACATTCGTTGTGATCAACAGCAGCCCGAAGAGCACTGCCTGCAGCAGGTACATCACCAGGAAGACGCGGGAGCGCCCGATCCGATCCGAGACCCAGGCCCAGAAGAGCCGACCGCCCCCGTTGAACAGGCCCATGAAGCCGACTAGGGCGACCGCCGCTGCGGCCGTCATGCCGACCGTCTCCACCGCCAGCGGCTTGAGCGTGGAGATGATCATGATGCCTGCGCACACGTTGAGGAAGAGCATCAGCCAG
>JAQBPS010000411.1 GCA_028287415.1 Bacillota bacterium
GGTCGGCGCACTCCTTGATGCCGGCGATGTTCGGCAGCTCAGCCAGCCGGAGCGTTGTCCGGGCCTCCAGGTTGACGGATGTGCGGGAGGGCACGTTGTACAGGATGCAGGGCAGCCTGGTCGCCTCAGCCACCGCCCGGAAATGCTGGTAGAGCCCCTCCTGCGGCGGCTTGCTGTAGTATGGGGTGACCAGCAGCAGCCCGTCGATTCCGGTCGCTTCCGCCTCCTGGGAGAGCGCGACGGTCTCGGCGGTGTTGTAGGAGCCGGTGCCCCCGATGACGACCACCTTGTCGCCAGCGGCTTTGACAACGGTCTCGAACAGTTTCAGTTTCTCGTCACGACTCAAAGTCGGCGATTCGCCCGTGGTGCCGGCGACAACAATCCCTTCTGAGCCGGACTCAGCCAGGTAACGCGCCAGTTCAGCCGCCCGTGCGTAGTCAACGCTCAGGTCCGGCTTCATCGGCGTCACCATGGCGGTCAGCAACCGTCCAAAGCTGGGCACACGATTTCCTCCTTCATGCGATGATGCCAGGCCCCGCCCGCGGGCGGCAGGGCCAGCGCTGGTGAATGCTACCCGGCGCTGCCGAGCGAGAACGCGTCGTGCAGCGCCTGCACGGCGGTGCGCAGCTGTGCGGCCGCCACCAGGCAGCTGATGGTCACGTGGGAGTCGGCTGTCTGGAAAATCGCCACGCCGGCGCCGGTGAGGCCCTCCACAACGGTCGCCATCACGCCGGGGCGCCCCCGCATGGCAGAGCCGACGACCGAGACCTTGGCCCGGCCCAGCTGGGTGGCCGGCTCGAGCCCGATTGCCCGCAGCAGGGCCTCTGCCCGCTCCGCCTTCCGCTCCGCAATGCAAAAGCTGGCACTGCCGGGCGAGAGATTGATCAGGTCGACCGAGATGCCGGCATCAGCCAGGGTACGGAACAGCGGCCGGACCGCAGGCGCACCCTCCCCGAGCGGCACGCTCACCTGCGCAAGGCCGGTCACGTGCGTCACGCCGGTCACCGGGCTGTCGCTGTGGAGTTCGCTCCAGGCGGTCCCTGCCGCCTCCACGCTGTATGTGATCAGCGTGCCGGGGCCATCGGTGAACGTGGACTTGATGCGCAGCGGCACCCGCTGCTGCATCGCAATCTCGACGGCGCGGGGGTGGACCACCTTGGCGCCGTAGTGCGCCATCTGTGCGATCTCGTCATAGGTCGTGACCGTCAGCGTGCGGGCGTCCGGCACGAGCCGTGGATCCGCCGTTTTGACGCCATCCACGTCGGTATAAATCTCCACTACTTCGGCTTTGAGCGCCCCACCCAAAGCCGAGGCGGTGGTGTCCGAGCCGCCGCGGCCGAGCGTAGTCACTTCACCGGTCTGCGTGCAGCCCTGGAACCCCGCTACAACCGCCACTTGCCCTGCCCGGAGCCGCTTCATGAGCGGAGCGGGATCCACCTTGAGAATCTGGGCGTTGCCGAACGTCTCATCGGTGATGATCCCCGCCTGACCGCCTGCAACGGCGTGGGCCGGCAGCCCCCGCGCCTTTAATGTACCCGCCATGACGACGCTGGATAGGATCTCCCCGCAAGAGAGCAACAGGTCCATCTCCCGGGGGGCCAACTCCGGACAGGCTGCGTTGGCCAGCTGAATCAGCGTATCAGTGGCGTAGGGCTCACCCTGCCGCCCCATGGCCGACACGACCACGACGGTGGCAAAGCCCTCCCGCACCGCCCGCTCCACCCGGTCGGCTACCAGCAGCCGGCCTTCAGGTGTCGCGACGGACGTGCCGCCAAACTTCTGTACGATGATTCGCATGTTGTTGGCTAGCGGGGGCCGGGGCCGGCCCCCTCCCTCCTTTTCCTAGACCAGCTCCATCTCCAGGAGCTTTTCCGCAATCTGGACAGCGTTGGTGGCGGCGCCCTTGCGCAGGTTGTCGCTCACCACCCAGAACCAGAGGCCGTTCGGGTTGGTCACATCGACGCGGATCCGGCCGACCAGGGTCTCGTCCGTGCCGGCGACGTCAAGCGCCGTGGGGAAAACGAAGTTGAGCGGGTCATCGACGATGCGGACGCCGGGGAACGCCCCGATCGCCTCCCGGGCCGCGTCCGGGCTGACCGGGCGCTCGAACTCGACCAGGACCGACTCCGAGTGGCCGACGAAGACCGGGACCCGCGTACAGGTCATGGTGACCGGCAGTTCCTGCAACCCCATGATCTTGCGGGTCTCGGCCGACAGCTTCAGCTCTTCTGTACTGTACCCGTTCTCCGTGAAGGTCTCCGCATAGGGCAGCACGTTAAAGGCGATCTGCCGCTTATAGATGTCGTGCCGCAGTTCGCCCTTCTCGCCCTGCTTCCAGGACTCGACCTGGTGCTCCAGCTCCTCGATGGCCTCCTTGCCCGTGCCTGAGACCGCCTGCATGGTCGTCACGATGACGCGGGTCAGCGGCGTGAGCTCCTGGAGCGGCTTGAGGGCCATCACGAGCCCGATCGTCGTGCAGTTGGGGCTGGCAATGATGCCCTTGTGCTTGCGCAGGTCCTCGGGGTTGATCTCGGGGACCACCAGCGGCACGTTCGGGTCCATGCGCCAGGTGCTTGACTTGTCGATGACGACGGCGCCGGCCCTGGCGGCAGCCGGGGCGAGCTCCTTGGAAAGGGAGCCGGTGGCCGCGAAGAAGACGATATCGATGCCGGCAAAGGCGTCCGGGGTGGCTTCTGCCACCCGGACCTGCTCACCCCGGAAGGTGACGAACGACCCGACGCTCCGGGCGCTCGCCAGGGGGCGCAGCGTAGCCACGGGGAAGTTCCGGGCCGCGAGCAGGGAGAGCAGTTCCTGTCCGACGGCGCCGGTGGCGCCGACGATGGCGATGTTCTTCATGATGAGATCAAGCTTCCTTTCCGCGATCGATGCAAAGGGCAGCGACCTCCGGGTACGCTAGGTGCTGAGCGGCCCCAGCAGCAGGGGTTGCAGCTGGTGGCCGTCCATCGCTGCCATGACGGTAGGGATCAGGTATGCCTCGATATCCGCATCCAGCGATGTCGGCTTGCCGGTCGGGTTATCCTGGCGGAAGGGCACGAAAAAGAAGTTGCGCGCCATCAGGAGGGCGCCCAGGTTGCGGGCGTTCATTCCCAGGGCGTCGTTGGTGGTGATCGCCAGCACGGCTGGCCGATGGTTGCGCAGCTGCGCCTTCGTGGCCATACAGACCGGTGAGTCGTTGATGGCGTTTGCCAGCTTGGCAAGCGTGTTGCCCGTGCAGGGCATCACCACGAGGCAGTCCAGGAGCATTTTCGGCCCGAAGGGCTCCACCTCGGGAATGGTCGAAAGCGGGTGGCGGCCGGTGATCCGTTCGATCTCTGTAATCCAGTCGTCGGGCTTGCCAAAGCGGGTCTCGGTGTTGCGCACATTGGCGGAGATGACGGGCAGGACCTCTGCCCCCTCGCCAATCAAAACTTCCAATTGCCGCATGACACGGCCGAGATTGCAGTGCGAGGCGGCCATTGCCACCCCGACGCGCTTGCCTGCCAGCAGGCCCAGCTGTTCGCTGCTCATGCTAGCCCTCCTCCCCATCCTGGTTGGTGAGGTGGCGGACAATCAGTTCGGCGATGATGCGCCCGGCTGTGACCGGGGCGACGACCCCGGGCAGGCCTGGCGCCAGCTTGGCGTTCAGGCCAAGCTCCCTGGCGGCGGCAAAGTCAGTGCCGCCCGGCGCTGAGGCCAGATCGATGACCACCGCGTGGGGCGGTGCCCCGCCCAAGACCTCCCTGGTCAGGACCAGTGCCGGCACGGTGTTGAAGATCACGTCGGCCTCGGCAACGGCCCGGTCCAGTTCGCGCCAGTCCCGGTAACGGCAGCCGGCGGCCCAGATGCGGGCGAAGTCGAGCTCCTTGCGGGCCGCCACGGAGACGTCACTGAAGAGGCCTTTGAGGAGCAACGCCACGGCCCGCCCGGTGCGGCCGAACCCCAGCACCAGACTGCGGCTGCCGAACAGGGTGAAGGGCGTCGCCTCCATGGCCATCTGAATGGCGCCCTCGGCGGACGGAATCGAGTTCCAGATCGCGAACTCGTCCCGTTCCCGGTACTCGACAAGCGGAAGCGCAACATCCTCGCAGACCCGGCGCAAGTAGGGGCAGCCGAGGCCTGCGAAGACGATCGCTCCGCGGTCCATGCGGCGCAACCCGTCCCCATCAATATGACAGTCTGGAACGCCCGGCTCCGTGTAAACAGTCCCCTCCCCCGTGACACCCTGCACAGGCAGGACCGCCACTTGGGCGCCCGTCAACGCCTCGGCCCCGGTCGTGCACACCTGCACGCCCGCGAACCGGTCGTCCCAGGCGAGGCTTGCCAGGCGCACCTGGGCCCCCGCCTGGAGAAAGAAGTGGACGGCCTCGGTCATCCTCCGGTCCCCGCCCAGTACAGCCACGGTCTTCCCGCGCACACTCATCGCCGCTCCACCTCGACCCCATGTTATGGATGTTGAGGCGGGGTGGTGCTGTGCGGGTTTTTTATTTTTTCGCCGCAGATTTCGCAGATTTCGCAGATTCGGGCCCGAACAGGAGACTACCGGATGAAAATATTTTTATATGTCCGAATCCGCGTAATCTGCGAAATCTGCGGCTATAAAAATGCTTCGCCTAACCCGGGAACGCAACCTCTTCCAGGTCCAGCGCAACCCGTTTCTCCTTCAACACCCACTTACAGGTCATCAACACCCCCGGCACGTACGACTCACGCGAGGGGGCGTCGTGCCGCAGGGTCAGGGTCTGGCCGGGGCCGCCGAAGATGATCTCCTGGTGCGCCACGAGCCCGGGCAGGCGGACCGAGTGGACGGGGACCGGCGGGGCGGCGAGGTCGCCCATTGCCCGCTCCAGGCGCTCCTTGGTGCGCAGGGCGGTGCCCGACGGTGCGTCCAGCTTGGTGTGGTGGTGCATTTCGATGATCTCAGCGTGCGGCAGGAACCGGCGTGCCTCTTCGGCAAAGCGCATCATCAGCATGATGCCGACAGCGTAATTGGCGATAAATGCGCCGCCAATCCCCTGTTCCCGGCACTGGCGGGACCAGGCGTCAACCTCTTCGGGTGCAAAGCCGGTGGTCCCCACGACCGGGGCGATGCCCGCCGCCACGGCCGCAGGGATCGTTTTTCGTGCCGCCGCCGCCACGGAGAAGTCGATGAGTACGTCCGCCCGGACGCCCGCTTTCAGCAGGCCGTCCATGCCGGCGTAAACGGGGACGCCGGCCTGGCCGCCCTCCAGCCCGATCAACGCTCCGATATCGCGCCCTTCGCCCCGGCCGGCCACGGCGCCGACCAGGGTGAACCCCTGCTCGCGCACGACCGCCCGCACGATTTCCCGGCCTACCTTGCCGGTAGCGCCGGCCACCACGACCCGAATCGACTGCATGCGCTGCCACCTCATGTCTTCGACGCTTGTTCGGGACCACAACAATTCAACGGCAGGCAAAAGGCCGAAGCCCTTCGCCCGCCGCTGATATGGCTCATACGGAAGCGCCGTCCGGCGTTTGGTAATACCATACCGGACTGGTAACGCCTTTGTCAATAAGTTTCCCGGAGCGCCACGTGCACGGTCATGTCGCCATGGCGTGTCGACAGCGGAATGACCAGCCGCTTGATCGACAGGGTCGAGATGCTGGTGTTCTTGCCGACCACCACCGAGGGCGGGGCGATCTTACAGGGGTAGCCTGCCCGCTCCAGCTCGCCGCTGGCCAGGCCGGTGATCACGTTCCCAAGCTCCGCAACGGCACTTTCCGCCAGGGCATCAAAAACAGCGATATGCTCGCCGGTCATGGTCGAGACGATGCCCTTGGCGGTCTTCTCCGACATGCCGTAGAGCACCAGACCCTGGGCCCGGCCAACCACGCCGATCAGGACCGTCACCTCATCAGATACGAGCGGCGTGTCCTGCAATGTCACATTTCCCTTGATCACCTCGGACTTCGTCTCCGTCTGCAGGACGTTAAACGCCGAAGTTACGAAAGGGTTCACGAACTCCGCTTTCACTTGCCCAACCCTTCCCTTCTGCCTGGAACCTTTGTACTTGTTTTGACAGAGGCTATTATAGTTCACATTCTACAAAATCAGTGCAATGCCCTTCCGCTATTTTACAGCCCGATAGAAAAACGGCGACACGGGGCCGTAGCCGAATTCCCGGGCCCGCAAAAGGCTTTCAGTCCCGCCCACGAAGAGGATGCCGCCCGGCTTCAGCGCCTGGTGAAACCGCCGGTACAGCTGATCCTTCGCCTGCTCGGTGAAGTAGATCACCACGTTGCGGCAGAGGATCATGTCCACATCCGTCGGGAACGGGTCGCTGAGCAGATTCTGCCGCTCAAAGTGCACCCGGGCCCGCAGCTCGGGTTTGACCTGGAACCGGTCCCCGACCTGCGTCATAAACCGTGCCCGCCGCAGCGGCGACAAGCTCTTGATGTCCTTATCGGTAAAAATCCCGTTGCGTGCCGCTTTGAGGATTTCCTCATCGAGGTCGGTGCCAATCACCTGGTGCCTGCCCGCCGGATCGAGCTCCTCCAGCAGCATGGCAACCGAGTAGGGCTCGGAGCCATTTGAGCAGCCGGCACTCCAGATCTTCAGCCTGGGGGACTCTCTGAGCAGCGACGGCAGGATGCTCTGCTGAAGCTCCTCAAACTTCTCCGGGTTGCGCAGCCACTCCGAGACGTTGATCGTGAGGAAGTCCTGGAACTCCTTCACCCGCGACGGCGTGGCCTCCAGGAGCCGCGCATAGGCGCCCAGGTCCGCAAC
>JAQBPS010000424.1 GCA_028287415.1 Bacillota bacterium
GCCTGCCTCCTTGAACCCGCAGGGAGATGAGTCGGGGGTCCGGTTCTATGCGTTACGGAAGGGCATCTGGTATGCGGTGGAGCTGGGCGCAGCGAAGTGAGGAGGTTCTTTGGATGCGGCGGATCGCGACTGCATTTGCCATCGTGATGATGCTCGCCTCAGGCTGCAGCTCGGGCACACCGGCGCCCGCCGCACCAGCAGCAGCGCCAACCAAGCCGCAAGTCCGTGCCGCCGGGCAAGATTTGGAATTTGTCGGTGTCGAAAACGCCTCCTCAGTCGTCTGGTCACCATCCGGGCATCGGGCGGTGGTCCAGTCCGACACAGGGGGTTACCTGCTCGACGTGGCGGCACGGTCCCTCACAGCGTTACCGGCGTTCACACCGGCTGAGCCGCCCACGTTCTGGTCTGAGTCGGAGGTCGTGTGGCTGCAGGACGGCCGCCTGCAACTCCGTGATCTGGTGAGTGGGCAGACCCGCATGCTAAACGACTTTGGCGAGTCCGTTACTCACTTCCTCCGCCCCGGCGACACCCACTACGTGGTGACCCGGCCGAACCGTGCTGTGGAGCAGGGGCACCCGTTTGGTAAGATCGTGGCAGGGGCGCTAAACAGCAAGGACGAAACGGTCGTCATCGACACCGGGTACCTCGTCGGGCGCATGGCGGACGGCAACTTGCTCGCGGTGGAGGGCCCCCACCCGCGGGGCCCGTTGTGGTCAATCGCCCCGTCGGGCGAGAAGCAGCTGGTTAGCCAAACCCCCGTCTCATTCGTCCAGATCGCGCCGGACGGGCTGCACGCACTCTGGCTGACCGGCGACAGTGGCAAACCGCCTGCGCAGCAGGATGCTGACTACGCCTTCGACCCGCCGCTGACCGATCTCTGGACCTGGGACCGGACGCACCCGCCAGTCCGCATTCCGCTCGGTGGCGCCTTCTCGGCCAGAGCCGGCTTCGCGCCTGACGGGAGCCGGATTGCGCTTGCGCTCAATCAGGGCTTCGCCAATACCGACACCACCGGCAAGCCCGGCACGCTGGCGGTGGCCGAGGGCGGGAAGGTGCGGCACCTGGCCACGTTCGCCGGCCGGGTGCGGCGCGGCATGTGGTTCGGCAGCACCGCTTTCCAGTTCAATGACCCGAACCGGGACGTCACCGGCGGCTCCTCACCGATCACACTGCTAAATCGCACCGGCAAGCAGGAAGACGTGAGCGCCGGCCAGTGGTACTACGCCCAGCGGGACCAGCTGATACCGGACACCGTGGCCTGGGCCCAACTGATCATGCACTGGCGGGACGACGGCACGACGGTCCAGTGGGCAGACTCGGACCAGACGGCCCACATCAACTTCAACCCAAACGATCACCTCGGGAACCTGCTCTACGTCCCACCGAAGGCGCCCTACCTGCCTATTGCCGGCCCCGACCGGCTCTGGCTCAAGTGGCTCACCTACTAACGCATCAGGGCGGCGCTACACTGTAGCGCCGCCCTGATCACGTATGGCTACATCCCCAGGTACGCCTGCCGCACATGATCGTTGTGCAACAGGTCCTGACTCGCCCCCGTCATCACCACCTGGCCGTTCTCGATCACATAGGCCCGGTCCGCAAGCTGAAGCGTCTGCGTCACATTCTGCTCCACAATCATCACCGTCATGCCCTGCTCCCGGATCCGCCGCACGATGCGAAACATCTCCTGCACCACCACCGGCGCCAGCCCCAGCGATGGCTCATCGAGGATCAGCAGCTTCGGCCGGCTCATCAGTCCCCGGGCGATCGCAACCATCTGCTGCTCCCCGCCCGACAGCGTACCTGCCAGCTGCTCCGACCGCTCCCGCAAACGCGGGAAGAGCGGATAGATCTCCTGCTCGAGCATCTGCTCCCGGCCGCCCCGGGCCCGGGCAATGTGCCCGCCCAGCAGCAGGTTCTCCCGCACCGACATCAGCGGAAAAAGCTGCCGCCCCTCCGGCACATGGCTGATGCCGAGCGCCACAATGTGATGGGGTGCCAGCCGCTGCGTGCTCTTGCCCTGAAACATGATGCTGCCGTCGCGTGGCTTGAGCATGCCCGAGATCGTGCGCAGCGCGGTCGTCTTGCCCGCGCCATTCGCACCCACCAGTGCGACCACCTCGCCCTCCCGCACCTCCAGGGTGAGGCCGTGCAAGGCCTGCACATCGCCGTAGAACACGTTGATATCCTGCACCTGGAGCACGGCTCACACCTCCGTTGCTGCGCCGAGATAGGCTTCAATCACTTCCGGATTCGCGGTCACCTCCGCCGGGAGCCCCTCCGCAATCATGCGACCCTGGTTGATCACGATCACCCGGTCGGCGATCTCCATCACGACACGCATCACATGCTCGATGCCGCCGACCGCGGAGACCCCCAGGTCCGACAGCGACTTCAACAACGCGATCGTCGCCAGCGCCTCGGTCGGGGTCAGCCCCGCGACCACCTCATCGAGCAGGATCAGCCGCGGCCGGATCGCCACAGCCCGCGCGATCTCCAGCCGTTTCCGCCCGCCGAGCGTCAGGCTGCCGGCCATCATGTCGCGCCGGTCGATCAGCCGCGTCCGCTCGAGAATCATCAGCGCGTGATCCCGCGCTTCCGACATCGATGATGTGTGTGCGAACGCGCCCAGCATCACATTCTCCAGCACCGTCATGTTGGTCAGCGGCTTGACGATTTGAAACGTGCGGCCGATGCCGAGCCGCGCCACCTCATGCGGCTTCTTGCCTTTGATCGACTTGCCCTGGAACCGGATGTCGCCGCTGTCCGGCGTCAGGAAGCCCATGATCAGGTTGAAGACCGTCGTCTTACCGGCACCATTCGGGCCGATGATGAACAGGGTCTCACCCTCGGCGATGGTCAGGCTGAGGTCGTTGGTGGCAGTCAAACCACCGAACCGCTTTGTCACATGGCTGAGTTCAAGCAGCGGTTGTTGCGTGTGGCTTGACACGGTTTTTCCTCCCCTTCCACCAGTTTGTGAGCACCCCGACGATGCCACCGGGCATGAACATCACCACGAGCACAATCAACAGCCCATAGAGGAAGAACGCGAAGGCGTCGGGATCACCGATCAAGCCCGAGCCGCCCAGCGAATTCTTCAGCCAGTCCGAAGCGACTTCAAGAATCACCGCCCCCACCAGCGGGCCATACAGCGTACCGGCGCCGCCCAGCACTGCGAGGAAGACGACCTGGTTCGAGATCGCGCTGCCGAAGACATCGTTCGGCTGAATGCTGCCGAGGTTCGCCGCGAAGATTGCACCCCCGACGCCGGCGAGCAGCGCCGAGACCACCAGCGCGTACAGCTTGTACGCGGCGGTGTTGATGGTGATGGTCTGTGCGGTATCCTCATCCTCACGAATCGCCATCAGGTAATAGCCGGTCTTTGATGTCGCCAGATACGCGACCACGCCAAACGCGACGACGACGAAGGCCAGACCCACCCAGTAGTAGTTCGCCGGATCGGTCACCAGGTTCGTAACGAGCAGTCCGGCCGAGCCCTGGGTCAGATCCTTCAGCTGGTTCGTTTACAGCACACGGAGCAGTTCCGCAAC
>JAQBPS010000437.1 GCA_028287415.1 Bacillota bacterium
GGCTACAAGCCGCCGGTCAAGGCCGCCATCCCTGTGGCAGGTCCGGAGGGCCGGGCGGTGCTGGAGCTGGGCCTGTACAACATGCGCCTGAGCGGCTACGCCAGCGAGCACGACTGCCTTGTCGGCCGCAAGCTCGCCTACGTGCTGACCGGCGGCAAGGTGCCTGCGGGCACGTATGTAACGGAGCAGTACCTGCTCGACCTCGAGCGGGAGGCGTTCCTCAGTCTGCTGGGTGAGAAGAAGAGCCAGGAGCGCATGGCCTATGTCCTCAAGACTGGTAAGCCCCTGCGGAATTAGGAGGTGAGCGAGATGCGTGAAGTCGTGATCGTGAGCGGCGCCCGCCTGGCTCAGGGCAAGGCGCCGAAGGGAACCCTGCGCTCGATGCGGCCTGAGGATCTGGCTGCGACCGTCATCAAGGAAGCGATCAAACGGGCGCCGGGCCTGGACCCGGCCACCGTCGAGGACGTTGTCCTTGGCTGTGCCTTCCCCGAGGGGGAGCAGGGGCTCAACCTGGGCCGCATCGCCGCCATCCGGGCGGGGCTGCCCCCCAGCGTCCCCGGGTTCACCATCAACCGTTTCTGTTCCAGCGGACTGAATGCGATCGCCATCGGCGCCAACCACATCGCCGCGGGCAGCGCCGACATCGTGGTGGCGGGCGGCGTCGAGTCGATGAGCCGGGTCCCGATGGGCGGCCATGTTCCCCGCCCGCACCCTGAGATTGTCAGCAGCTATCCGGAACTGTATATCTCGATGGGCCACACGGCGGAGAATGTCTGCGCCCGCTTTGGCGTGAGCCGGGAGGACTGTGACGCCTTTGCCCTGCGGTCGCATCAGCGGGCCGCCGCTGCGATCGATGGCGGCCGGTTCAAGGATGAGATCGTCCCGGTGAAGGTGAAGCAGGTCAGTTTCGACGGCACGAGGGCGGTCGAGACGGAGATCCTTTTCGATACCGACGAGGGTGTCCGTCGGGAAAGCACCCTGGAGGCGCTGGCGAAGCTGCGGCCGGCCTTTGCCACCAAGGGCAGCGTCACCGCCGGCAACTCCAGCCAGACCACGGACGGCGCCGCCGCGGTGGTGCTGATGAGCGCAGAGAAGGCCGAGGAGCTGGGCCTCAAGCCCATGGCGTTCTTCCGCTCCTTCGCAGTGGGCGGCGTCGGCCCCGAGGTGATGGGCATGGGACCGGTCAGCGCCGTGCCCAAGGCGCTGAAGATCGCCGGCGTCACGCTGGCAGACATCGACCTGATCGAGCTGAACGAGGCCTTCGCCTCGCAGTCGCTCGCCGTCTCCCGTGAGCTGGGCTTCGACATGGAGAAGGTGAACGTGAACGGCGGTGCGATTGCGCTTGGGCACCCGCTGGGCTGCTCGGGCGCCAGGCTGACGGTCTCGATCCTGCATGAGGCCCGGCGCCGCGGGGCGCGGTACGGCCTGGTGACGATGTGCGTGGGCGGCGGCATGGGCGCCGCCGGCGTGTTGGAGTTCGTGAACTAACGGAGACAGGGGGTTGCGTACTGTGGCAGATATGGCAGAGACCAGAGCCAAAATCAAGGGCGGCTCGTTCCTGATGGCGAGTCCCGCCCAGGCAGACGTGTTCACGCCCGAGGAGTTCACCGAGGAGCAGAAGATGATCGCCCGGACCGCCCGTGACTTTGCGGACAAGGTGCGTGCCCGCCTCCCCGAGATCGAGCAGAATAAGCCCGCTACGTCCCGGCCCCTGCTGCGTGAGCTCGGCGACCTGGGGCTGCTCGGCCTCGAGATTCCCGAGCAGTACGGCGGCGTGGGCCTCGACAAGATCACCGCCACCGTGGCCACCGAGGAGTTCTCCCGGTCCGGCGCCTTTGCGATTACCATCGGGGCGCACGTCGGCATTGGCACCTTGCCGATCGTCTATTTCGGCAACCACGAGCAGAAGCAGCAATACCTGCCCAAGCTCGCCACCGGTGAATGGGTCGCGGCCTACGCCCTGACCGAGCCGGGCTCCGGCTCGGACGCCCTCGGCGCCCGCACCACGGCCCGCCTCAGCGAGGACGGCAAGTTCTGGCTGCTCAATGGTACCAAGCAGTGGATCACGAACTCGGGGTTCGCCGATGTGTTCGTTGTGTACGCCAAGGTGGATGGGGAGAAGTTCTCTGCCTTCATCGTCGAGCGGGCCTTCCCCGGCGTCTCTGTCGGGCCGGAGGAGAACAAGCTCGGCTTGCACGCCTCCTCAACCTGCTCGCTGATTCTTGAGGACGTGAAGGTCCCGGTGCAGAACCTGCTGGGCGAGATCGGGCGGGGCCATGTCATCGCCTTCAACATCCTGAACATCGGGCGCTGGAAGCTGGGCGCCGGCTGCATCGGCTCGACCAAGTATGTCCTGGGCGTGGCGGCTGAGTACGCCCGCACCCGCAAGCAGTTCGGCAAGCCCATCGCTGAGTTCCGGGCGATCCAGGAGAAGCTGGCCGAGATGAATACCCGCATCTACGTCAACGAAGCGATGTGCTACCGCTCGGCGGGCCTGATCGACGCCAACCTCGCCGACCTGGACGACAGCAGCACCGACGCCGGCCGCGAGGCTGCCCGCCGGATCGAGGAGTACGCCGTCGAGTGCTCGATCAACAAGGTCTTCGGCTCCGAGGTACTCGACTTCGTGACGGACGAGGCGCTGCAGATTCACGGCGGCTACGGCTTCATGGAGGAGTACGAGGTCTGCCAGGCCTACCGTGACAGCCGCATCAACCGGATCTTCGAGGGCACAAACGAGATCAACCGCCTGCTGATCCCGGGAACGCTGGTCCGGCGGGCGATGAAGGGCGAACTGCCGCTCATGAAGGCGATGATGGGGCTCCAGGATGAGCTGATGAACCTGACGGCTTTTGAAGAGAGCGACGAGCCGCTCGCACAGGAGCAGTTCATGATCGACCGGGCCCGCAAAGTATTCCTCATGCTGGCCGGCCTGGGCGTGCAGAAGTACCAGGCGGCGCTGGAGAACGAGCAGGAGTTGCTGATGGGCATTGCTGATATCACCATCGAAATTTATGCGATGGAGAGTGCGGTGCTCCGGGCGTTGAAGGCTGAGGGCTCCGGTAAGGGCGGGCTGAAGGCAGCCATGGCCCAGGCTTACTGCCAGGAGGCCTTCGAGCGGATCGGCACCACCGCACGGACCTTGCTGCCGGCGCTGGAGGAGGAGGGCGACAGCCTCCGGGTCCAGCTCAGCATGCTCAAGCGGCTGACGCGCTACACGCCGGCGAACGTCGTCGGACTGAAGCGGGAGATCGCAGCGAAGGTGCTTGAGAAGGGCGGCTATGTAAGCTAAAAAAGGGAGGGGCGCTGTACAGCGCCCCTCCAATATTTTATTGGGCTCCGAGGATAAAGTGGATGTGCCAGTCCCAGCCGCCTTCACGGCTGGCGGCCACCTGGCTAACAGTGCCGCGGAATGCGAAGGCCACGTCGCTCACCTTGTAGTCGCCAATGACCTGCTCGCCGGCATGCCCGTCTCGCTCGGCCCGTACCACGACACCGGTGGCGTCCGCATGTAGGATCGTGACTGGCAGCACATCGTCGGATGCGACCAGGCGCAGGGTTCCGGGTGACCGGTCAGCACAATGGGCTAGCGGTTTGGAACGTTTTCGCAGTGACAAGCCCATCAGCGAGAGCATTCGGGTCCTCCTCCGGCGATTGTATGCGTACTTCCTGCAATGCTACGGAGTTGTAAAGGAACTGTCAAGGTATCTGTCTATTTCGCAATGGATAATTAAGTCCGGAAGTTCGCGCATACTTGATCGCCAAACCGCAGGTTCGATCTTTACTTAAATACTTCGGATATGGAAGGAAATTGTCGGGTTGCTGGCTAACTCTTCTATCAACACCGACAAAGGGGCGATCACCATGTCCAAGTGGGCGGGTTACCTGACCGAGCAGCGGCCCCGATTCCTGAACGAAATGCTGGACTTCCTGCGCATTCCGAGCATCAGCTCGCTTCCGGAGCACGCGACCGATGTTCAGCATGCCGCCGATTGGGTGGCTGCCCGCATGACTGCTGCCGGAATCGAGGGCGTGCGCCTGCTGCCTACCGGCGGGCATCCGGTCGTCTACGGGGAGTGGCTGCACGCACCGGGCAAGCCCACGGTGATGATCTACGGCCACTTTGACACCCAGCCGGTCGACCCGCTGCACCTGTGGTCCCGGCCGCCCTTTGAGCCGGCGATTGAAGACGGCAAGGTGTATGCCCGGGGCGCTTCGGACGACAAGGGCAACATGCTCGTCCCGATCCTGGCGGCCGAGGCGCTGCTGAAGACAGAGGGCGCCCTCCCGCTCAATGTCAAGTTCTTCTTCGAGGGGCAGGAGGAGATCGGCAGCCCGCAGCTGCCGGAGTTTGTCGCAAAGCACAAGGAGTTGCTGGCCTGTGACTTCGTCATCAGCGCCGACGGCGGCCAGTACGCCGAGGATCAGCCCAACCTGACCGTCGCCAGCAAGGGGCTCTGTGCCCTGCAGATCGACGTGAAGGGGGCCAGGACCGATCTGCACTCTGGCGGGCATGGCGGGGCCATTCAGAACCCCCTGCACGCCCTGGTGCGCCTCCTGGACTCGATGCGCAGCCCCGACGGCACGATCATGGTGGCGGGCTTCTACGATACGGTTCGCCCGCTCACCGCGGACGACAAGCAAAAAATTGCCGCCGTCCCGTTTTCGGAGGCGGCGTACGCGGCCGGCCTGGGCATTGACGAGGTTTTCGGTGAGCCCGGCTACACGACCCGGGAGCGCAACTGGGGGCGGCCTACGCTGGAACTGAACGGCATCTGGGGTGGCTTCCAGGGTGAGGGCGTCAAGACCGTGCTGCCGAACGAGGCGCATGCGAAAATCACGTGCCGCCTGGTAGCAGACCAGGATCCGCATGAGGTCTCCAGCCTGATTGAAGCCCACGTGGCGAAGCACGCGCCCAGGGGCGTGAAGGTGACCGTGCGCAGGCTGAACGGCAAGGCCAAGCCCTACCTGGTGCCCGCCGACCACCCCGGCAACCGGGCGGCCCATGAAGTGCTGACGGATGTCTACGGCAAGGAGCCGTTCTACACCCGGACCGGCGGCACGATCCCGGTCTGTGAACTGTTCCTGACGAATCTGAACGCCTATACGGTCTCGTTCGCATTCGGGCTGAACGATGAGAATGTCCATGCGCCCGACGAGTTCTTCCGGCTGAGTAGCTGGGAGCGGGGGCAGACCGCTTACTGCAAGCTGCTGGAGCGCCTGGGCCGTTAAGCCTTCAGGATCAGTTGGCGAATGTACGGCTCGTTGAGGTAGTACTGGCCGCTTTTGTAGGTCGCGAAGCCAACGGCGACCAGCGCATCCAACATCGCTTCAATGCGGTTGAACGTGACTTTGCCGTGGTAGCCGTAGCGGCCGGCCATTTCCACGGGGTTGATGGCGGCGCCGCCCACCAGCGACTTCACGATCGCCTGGCACCATTCCCCGGCCTGCGGCGAGCGCCGCCGTGCCCGCTCCCGGGCCCGCCGCACCATCGACTTGATGTCGTCGATCGCGAGGATCGCCGCGGGGGTGAGCTTTACGTCCTGCACAAGGGAGACGGGCGGCGCCGGCTTGGCCACAGCCCGCACTTCAACTTGCGGTGCGGAGGGCGAAGGCGGGGCGGCGACCGCCGCCTCCTGCTGCACCGTACCGCCCGCCAGCGCCACGGCAGCGGCGGGCACTGCGAGCGCCGGCGTTCTGGCAATGATCTCCTGCGTGATCATCACCTTGATCGATCCCGCAACCAGCAGGGCGATGCGCAACCGGTTCGTTTCGTCCAGGGCGTTGCTCAGCTCCCGTTTGGCCTCCGCCAGCTGCTTCTGGCCGGCTGACAGTTCCTGTTCCAGCACCCGGATTCGGGCCCGGTCGACGGTGGTGGCGACCGACTCCTGCTCCACGGGCTCATCTTCAGCGAAGGCAGAGCGCAACTGCTCTACGAGCTCATCGAGCGCTGAGTCCCGGGCGGTGCTCCGGTTTGCCTCCGCCGGGTCCCACGTCGGGGAGTCGCCGCCATGCGAAGTGCGCCGAGGGCGCCAGCGGTCGAACGTACCCGGCGAGGAGAGGTAGAACCGGCCTGTCTCCAGCGCTCGGAACTCGTCGAATGAGTGGCCGTCCACCACCGCCTTGACCGCTTCATAATCCCGCTCGGTCTCAAAACCGCCGATGCATGAGAAGTTCAGCTGGCTCATGAACTCCTTTGAGACGGCCTGGGTCCGTTGGCTGGCGGCCACCAGGATGGCGCCCCGCTTGCGGCCCTGCTTGGCAAAGCGCTGCATGATGTCCGCGGTGATGGCGGAACCCGACTGCGGTGCGAAAATATGGACCTCCTCCACGACGAGCGCAGCGGGTCGGCGCTGTTCGGAGATCAGCGTCCAGAGCGTTTCGAACCAGGGGCGGGCCGCCTCCTGCTGGGACCGGTTCGAGGGCTTTTCCGAGAGATCCACGACCAGCCCCACGCCGCCGTCCAGCGCCCGGTCCAGGGCAAAGCGAATGCCGGCGGGCCCCGACGGCAGCGGCAGGTCACCCTGTTCGCCCCCCAGCACCAGCACGCGGAACTGCTCCCGCAGGGTGTGCAGTTCACCCTCCGGGTCGATGGCGATCACGGGGATGCCCGCTGCCAGGAGTTCCTCGCAGAAGACGCCGACCCCGAAGCTTTTGCCCCGCCCCGACGACGCCCAGATGCCGACCCGCAAACCGGTGCGGGTGTAAGACGCCATGTCGAGCTGGTAGCCCTCGCAGATGGAGAGCACAGGGTTCATGGTGGCCCCCCTTTCGTCCGTGGGCTTCTCCACCATTATATGGAATCCGGGCCCCGGATTGCAGAGGTGCGCCCGAAGTTTCGTGACCCGATATTACCTGAGAGGTGAATGGCTGTGAGCGCTCTCGGAACCCCTGATCTGACGCAGTTGGCGCGTGATGTGATCTCCTTTGGTGTCGAGGCCCGGCGGTTCCTGCACCAGCATCCTGAGCTGAGCTTCCACGAGCAAGAGACCGCGGCCTTTGTCGCGGCAAAGCTGACCGAGATGGGCTATGCGCCGGAGGTCGGGTTTGGCGGCGGGTATGGCGTCAAAGCGGTGCTCAAGGGCGCCCGCCCCGGCCGGACGATTGCCTTGCGGGCGGACATGGATGCCCTGCCGATCCCGG
>JAQBPS010000447.1 GCA_028287415.1 Bacillota bacterium
GCCTGCGGGTATTGCCACGCGCTCAGCAATGCCGGGTGTACGAGGATCAGGCCGAGCACCATTCCCAGCAGTTCACTGGTGCCAAACTGCTTCGCAGCCGACCAGCCGATCAGGGCGGGCAGAAACGTGAACGCGGTGTTCGCGATCAGGTTAATCAGCTCAGCGATTCCCTGCCATGCCGGATGCACGGCCACAATCGACTGGCCGGCGTAGAAGATCCCCGGCGCGGTCAGCACATTGGTGATGCCCATCAAAAGGCCCGCCGAGACAATCGCCGGCAGAATGCGGATGAAGATGTCCGCAAGCGTTCGGATCAACCGTTGCAGCGGGGGCATCTGCTGCGCCGCTGCGGCCTTCCCCTCTTCCTTGGTGGCCGCTCCCAGGCCAGTCATCGCGATCAGTTCCCGATAGGCCTCGTCCACGAGTCCCGGCCCGATCACCACCTGATACTGGCCGCCCGCGCTGAACGAGCCCTTCACGAGGGGGATCCGATCGAGCAGCGCCTTGTCGACCTTGCCCTGCTCCCGCAAGACAAAGCGCAGCCGGGTAACACAATGGCTGACGGTGTTGATGTTCGCCTTGCCGCCGACCGCGGTCACGATCTGTTCAACGGCCTGCCTGTCGACTGCCATGCTTCGTTCCTCCCATCGCCATCAGGGCTGAAGGCAAACGTTGGCTCTAGTCTTTACAGGCACGTCCGGGAATAGCCGACTACCGCCCGACCCCGGATGCAAAGACTAAGCGTAATCCGGTTGCGGGGGTGAACGGAATGAATGCGCAACGCAGGGTGCTGACTACCGCCGCGATGATGGTCGGGCTGCTGATCGCATCGCTCGACCAGACAATCGTGGACACAGCCTTTCCGCGAATGATCTCCGAACTCGGCGGCGTTTCGATGTTTACCTGGGTGATCACCGCGTACTTGCTGGCATCGACCGCGATTGTGCCCGTAGTCGGTAAACTGGCGGATATCTATGGCCGGAAACTGTTCTGGATTATCGGCATCACCATATTCGTCGCCGGCTCCGTACTCTGCGGACAGGCGCGGACCATGCCTGAGCTAATCCTGTTCCGCGGGGTGCAGGGGATCGGCGGCGGCATGATCATGCCGATCGCCCAGACGATCATCGGCGACATTTATGAGGGCGAGGCGCGCGCCAGAATGCAGGGCGTCTTCGCCGGGGTCTTCGCGGTCGGTGCGGCAATCGGCCCGCTGCTCGGCGGCTGGATCGTCGACCACTACCACTGGCGGTACATCTTTCTGCTCAATTTGCCCACCGGCATCGTCGCGCTGGGGTTGGCCATGATCGGCCTGCAAAACGTGATTGACGCGAAGGGGCACAAGATCGACTGGACCGGCTCATTTCTCTCGATCGCCGGGGTGACAACACTGCTGCTCACACTTCAGCTGGGCGGCGTGCAGTGGCCGTGGGGTGCCTGGCAGTCGTTCGCTTTGTTCGCGGCGAGCCTCATTTTCTTGGGGCTGTTTGCGTGGGTCGAACTGCGCGGGCAAGATCCCGTCCTCGATCTGCGGCTGTTCAAAAATCCCACGTTCGCCACCTTCTGCACGGTCGCGTTCCTGCTCGGGGCGGGCATGTTTGGCGCCATCGTCTTTATTCCCTGGTTCATTCAGGGGGTCGTCGGGGTGAGCGCCACGGCGACCGGCACCGTGATGATGCCGATGACGCTGATGATGATGGTCGGCTCGATCGCGGGCGGTCAGATCGCCCGGCGGGTGCAGTACCGCTGGCAGGTCGGTGGCGGGCTGCTCTCGGTGGTCGCGGGTTTTCTCGCGGCGACGCGCTTCTCGGTGCTCACGTCGCTTTGGCAGGCGCGCATCGCGATCATGCTGATCGGCCTGGGGCTGGGTCTGGTGATGCCCCTGATCACGCTTGGTGTGCAGCAGGCGTTCGGACGGGAACAGCGCGGTGTGGTCACATCTGCCACCGCCTTCTTTCGGAGCGTGGGGGCGACCGTCGGCGTGACGCTGTTCGGCGTGATTTTCAATAACCAGATGGCGCGGCAGTACACCCTGCTGATGGCGCCGCAGCTCCAGCGGCTGCCGCCACCCATGGCGGCCCGCCTCGCCGGCCTTGGCGCACACCCGTCCGACCTGGTGCAGGTCCTGCTACAACCCACACTCCAGGCGATGATTCCGCCCGGTATGCGCGGGCCGCTGCTGCAGACCATCAGGCAGATGATGACCAACGCACTCCATCCCGTCTTCTGGACGGGGATCGCGGTGGTCGGGGCGGGGGCGCTGATCGGGCAGTTGCTGGGGGCGGAGAGTCTGCCCGCACAGCTGAAGCGGCAGAGTCAGGGGCCGAAGCGTGTCACGCCGGTCATCGCTGAACAGGAGCCGGATGCGGACCGGGCGCCGATCGACAACTAGCGGCGTGCGCGCAGAAGCCCCCGTGACGATGCTGTCACGGGGGCTTCTGCTATTGCCGGGCGCCCCAGAAGAAGAGCCCGCTCGTCACGGTATCGATCGGGTCGGGCGACGGGTGCAGTGCGACCTGGCTCAGGTTGTGACGGAACTGCTGTAGGTCGCTGGCGGTCGCCGCAACGGTCTGCTCCTCGGCCGATTGCTGCGGCGGCACCTGGCGATCAGAACCGGTTTCTTCCAAAGGACGCCATCTCCTGTCCATCCTCGTCTCATCATCCGTAGTGTGGTCACTTCCACCGGATTCTGATACGAAGCGCGGTCAGGTTACTCGGCGGCGCCCTCCAGCTTGACCCATTCATTCAGTACGACCGGGGCCCCGGGGATGCCGCCGGCAGCGCGCACCGCTGTCAGATAGACCTCGCCCGCCTCGGGGAAGAGCACACCCTTGCGGTCGGAGACCAGCACCACCGTGTGCTCCTCGGTCACCTCGCCCAGCGCGGGGAGCAGCTCCGGGGGGAACTCTACCCGGAACAGATCATTCTCGGGCAGGTCCGTCACCCGCACCACGAGGAAGAGGCGGTAGCCGTCGCTGTCCAGCAGGCCGGACCCGCCGGACCACCCGAATTCGGAGACCGGCGCCACGCCCTGCTGAAGGGCCATGAACGCGGGATCCTCAAGCAGCCCGGGCACATCGACGAGGATCAGTTCCTCATCACGGGCGATGTCGGTCGCGGCGTAAATCGGCGATGCCTCGAGATCGAGCCGCTGCTGCGCGGGGTTAAACGGGAAGGCCTCCTCGCCGCCGCCGACCTCGACTATGTCAACTTCCTGTTCCCAGCTGCACAGCGGGCAGCGGACTGCGGCCGGCCCGCCCTTGGG
>JAQBPS010000506.1 GCA_028287415.1 Bacillota bacterium
GCCGCCGCCGGCATGCGGGAAGTGCTCCTCACCCTGGCCCAGCCCGAAGCCGCCCGCAGCATCGCCGCAGCGATCATGAAAATCGCCCGGGCGTAACCCGTTCTGCCTGGTCGCCGCCTCGACCCGGCTTAGTATCGTCGGCTTGGTCCACAACTCCCGCTAGCGCTACGTCCGTCGATGGCCGGGGCGCTCTCCTTGGTCGGCGGCTCCGCCAGCGCTACGTGCCACCGCCTAGCCCCAACAAGCCGACGGACGAGGCCGCTTGGTTGCCCGGCACCGTCACGCCTGGTGTCCGGCATGGGTGCCATAGGCAGGCGCTCCGATATGGGTGCCCCACGAGCGACGTCCGAGGCTTCGCTTTACGGCTTCTTACGCATCTTACCCGCCGCCGTCAATGGAGCGTCCCTTAAAGTTGTTACAGCGGCGCGGACGACGGCGGCGCACGCTCAAAGGGCAAGCGTTAGAACCCGTTACAGCGAAGGCTTGGGGAGCCGGGGCACCCATATCGGACGCCTGACTCCCACCCATGCCGGACGCGCCCCCACAGTGCGACGTGGTGCTATAACATAATGGATCGAGGAAGGAGGGCCCACCCTATGTCACCTTTAGAACAAGAACTGCGTAGCATAATTCGTGACCCGGGCCGCATCCATCCCGATGAACCCCTCAGCAAACACACTACCTTCCGGATTGGCGGTCCGGCTGACTTCCTGGTGGAGGTATCAGACCGCCGGGAGCTTTCCGGGGTGCTGGCGCTGGCCACGCGTGAGCACCTGCCGGTTTACATTTTGGGGCGCGGCAGCAACCTGCTGGTCTCCGACAGTGGCGTCCGGGGCTTTGTGCTGATCCTGGCCGGCGAGTTCGACCAGTTTCAGGTCGATGGCCTCCGCGTCACCGCCGGCGGCGGGTATGACCTGCCGAAACTGGCGACGAAGGTCGCCAAGATGGGCCTGGGCGGCCTGGACTTTGCCTGCGCAATCCCGGGCACGGTTGGCGCCGGCCTGGTCATCAACGCCGGTGCACACGGCGGAGACTTGTCGCAAAGCGTTTCCGCTGCTACCGTGATCTGGGCTGACGGGCGTGAAGAGAGCCTGACGCCGGAACTGATCGGCTTCGCCTATCGCAGTTCCAAGCTTCAGGGGGCCTCGGCAATCGTGGTTGAGGTTGTGTTCGACCTGCACCCTGCGAACCAGGAGGAGCTCCAGGGGCGCATGAAGCACCACCTGGAGCGCCGCAGGGCGACGCAGCCCCTCCAGCAGCCCAACGCCGGCAGCGTCTTCATGAATCCGCCCGCCGATTACGCCGGCAGGCTGATCGAGGCGGCGGGCCTGAAGGGGCTGACCGAGGGCGGGGCCCAGATCTCTGAGAAGCACGCCAACTTTATCGTCAACCTTGGCAATGCTACCGCCAGGGATGTGCTGCTGCTGCTGGACAGAGTCCGTGGTATCGTCCAGGACCGGTTCGGAGTTCGGCTTGAGCCGGAAGTGAAGATCTGGGGTGAGAACCCCTACTTCCGCTTCTGACCGGGGACTGCATGGTTGCCCCGGCTGGAGCCCTTCCGGCCGTGGGAGGTCGCTGGTGTTGTGAAGACAAATGAGCGCTACGTGGTAGCCGGCGGGTCCCGGCTCCAGGGACGGGTGAAGGTGAGCGGCGCCAAGAATGCGGCGCTACCGATCCTGGCAGCGGCGCTCCTGAGCTCCGGAGAATCGATCATCCACAACACGCCAATCATCCGGGACGTCAACGTGATGTTGGAGATCCTCAGACGCCTTGGCGTCGACGTGGAAGAGGTGCTCACGGAGGATTCGGGCCGCACGCTCCGCATCCGCTCGGACGGTCTGACGGGCCCCGAGGTCGGGGCGGACTTCACCCGGGAGATGCGATCATCCATATTCCTGATGGGGCCGCTGCTGGCCCGCACCGGGAAGATCCGCATCTCGTACCCCGGCGGGTGTGCCATCGGCCCTCGGCCGATCGACTTTCACCTGCGGGGCCTGGAGCAGATGGGCGCAAAGATTGAGGAACGTTACGGATTCATTGAGGCCTCCGTGCAGGGCAGGCTGGTCGGCTCGGAGATCTATCTCGATTTTCCGAGCGTCGGGGCGACCGAGAACCTGATGATGGCAGCGGTGTTGGCCGATGGCAAGACCGTGATCCGCAACGCAGCCCGGGAACCGGAAATCGTCGACCTCCAGCTCTTCCTGAACCGCATGGGCGCCAAGGTGCGGGGGGCGGGCCTGGACGTGATCCGCATCCAGGGCGTCAAGGTGATGGGTTCGGTTGAGCACAAGGTGATGCCTGACCGGATCGAGGCCGGCACCTTCCTGGCGGCGGCCGCCATCACCGGTGGCGATGTGACCGTCGAGAACGTGATTCCCGAGCACGCGGATGCGATCTGCGCGAAACTGCGGGAGATGGGCACCGTCATCCAGGAGGGCGATGACTGGATCCGGGCGATCGGCCCGACGCGGCTGCGTGCGGCTGATGTGAAAACGCTGCCGTACCCCGGGTTCGCAACCGACATGCAGCCGCAGATGATGGCGCTGATGGCCGTCGCCGTTGGCACGAGCATCATCACCGAGACGATCTTCGAGAACCGCTTCAAGGTGTCTGACGAGCTGCGCAGGCTGGGTGCGAACGTCAAGACTGACGGGCGCACGGCGGTGGTGCAGGGTGTGAGCCGGCTGTCAGGTGCGCGGGTCGAGTGCCCGGCCCTGCGGGAGGGTATGGCGCTTGTGCTCGCGGGGATGGCCGCCGAGGGCGTCACCACGATCGAGCAAGTGGTACACATCGACCGGGGCTATCAGAACCTGGAGCAGAAGCTTCAGGGGCTGGGCGCTCAGGTATCACGGGCTTGAGCGTACGAAGGGACCTGCCTTGGGCGGGTCCCTCTTGCGCGCTCGAGCGGCAGCTCCCGTGACGCCATGCCGAGGGGGTAATGAGGCGTGCACTCAGCCCCCTTTTCGTTAAGAAGGAAATGCTATGAGGGACACGAAAGATAAGGAGAACAATCCGTTAAGAGCTCCAAGCGAGGAGACGGTAGTGTGCAGCGTCTCTGCTTTATCGTTAACCCCACCGCCGGCCACGGCCGGGCATTGCAGACATGGAAGCGCATCGAACCGCTCGCCGCATCGCTGGGGACATATGCGGTCAAGTTCACCGCGCACCCCCGGCACGGTGAGGAACTGGCGCGCCAGGCCGCCGCTGAGGGCTTCGACCGAGTCGTCGCCCTGGGCGGCGACGGCACCCTGAACGAGGTCGGCAATGGCCTGGTCGGGAGCAAGGCGGCCCTGGCGGTGG
>JAQBPS010000575.1 GCA_028287415.1 Bacillota bacterium
CGTGCAGGAGCCCGGTGCCTATCTGACCGCCCACGACCGTGTGCTGATCCCCGTCCGGTTCTTCACCGAAGGCTTTGGCGGCACGGTTGCCTGGAATGGCGCCGAGCAGAGCGTGACGATGCGGATGCCGGGCCGGGACCAGGTGCTCAAGGTCTGGGTCGGGCGGAGTACGGCGACCGTGGGCGGCAAGCCGGAGACCCTGGACCAGCCCGCTGTGCTCTTCCAGGACCGGGTCTTCGTGCCGACCCGCTTCCTGGCGGAAGGGTTCGGGGCCGCCGTCGAATGGGACGGTCCGCACTTGCTCACCTGGGTCTACATGGACGGCGTCACCTGCTCAAGCCGGCTTTACTGCGGGGAGGTGAAGTAGATGAGCACCAGGCACCACTGGGGCACCGCCCTGATGGCGAGCCTCCTGCTGCTCCTGAGCGCACCGGGGATCCGGGCATCCCCGCCGATCAGGTCGACGGACGTGACCGACTTCGGCCGGACCCGGGAGCGCACCCACTATACGCCGGAGGAGCCGGAGTACCCGCAGGGGCCGGATGTCCAGACCTGGTGGGAGGCGCCGCTCGGACTCTCCCGGAGCCAGCCGCTGGTGGTCCGCCGGGACTACGGCAGCGGCGACCAGACCCGGATCTTCCACGTGGCCGGCGACCGACTCTGGGCGCTCAACGGCGACATGCGCCCGCCCTTGCGGGCCCCGGACCAGGGCGTCGACGACTATCGGCAGCAGTTGGCCGACCAGGGCTTCATCCTCTGGTCGACGCCGGCGGAGGCGCTCTGCGCCGCCGACCTGCGCCGCAAGGACAACCTGCTGGACCAGGCTTGCAGCAAGCTGGAGCCGCCGCACCTGCGCCGGCCCTTCGCCTCCTCGCACGCCACCTACTGGAAGGCTGACAGCCCACGTGCCGACATCCTCTACGTCGGCTTCGGCTATCCGGCCTCGGTGGCAGCCGTTCGGGTATCCGACGGCAAAATGCTGGGCGGGGTGATCATCGAGGCGGGCCTTGACCGGGGCATCGTCGGCGCCCCGCTCGCCTTCGCCGGCGACACGGTGGTGATCGGCACCACATCGGGCCAGGTCTACATCATCACCGGGATGGCGTCAGGCCGGGCGACCGTCCGGGGGCTGAATATGGGCGGGCGCCTCTCGTTCTCGCCCGTCCCCGTCGATGACACAAGCTTCATCATGGCCGCAGATGCCCGGCCGGGGCCCCGTGGCGGGAGCCAGGGCTACATGATGGCCTACACGCTCCGCACGGCCCGTACGCCGGAGTTCATGCCCCGGTGGGCGGCGGCGGTGGTGACACCGTCCGGCATCCCCGGCGAGGCGGCGATCGACGACCAGACGCTCTACGTGCCGGACAAGCACGGCAAGCTCTACGCCTTCTGGAAGCAGAACGGCGAACTGCGCTGGTGCCGGCAGTTCCCCGGCCTGGGCGACTGCCAGCCGGGCGATGCGGCCGCAGCGTTCATCAACAGCGGCCCCGGGGTGGATGAGGAGCATGTCTACTTCCTCTTCCGCAACAACCGGGGGCCGAACCTGGGCAACGGCCAGCTGGTGGCCCTGGACAAGGCGACCGGCAACCTGGTCTGGCAGCGTGAGCTGGCTTACCGGGGGAATACGGCGCCGGTGCCGATGCAGCACGTGGTGCTGGTTGGCGACACCGAGGGCTACGTGCGGGCCTATGACAAGAACACCGGTGCGGAAGTGACTGACGGCGGCTACCCGCTGCGGCTCACAACCGAGCCTTACGAGGGCGGCGACCAGGGCGAGGCGTGGTGGGAGCTGATCGGCGGCACCGCCACGCAGATGACGGTCTCCGCAGGGCTGATGCTGGTAGGTGTCAACGCCAAGTCCGAAGAGGGCACGGTGCTGCGGGCCTACAAGCTGTATCGGGAGAAGAGCCCGCCACCCTGTCCGCCAGGTGGGCCTTGCCCGCCGCCGGAGTGCCCGCCGGGCGCCACTTGCCCCCCGTCGGGGCCGCCGTCAGGACCGCCGACCGGCCCCCCAAGCGGACCACCGTCCGGGCCGCCGAGCGGGCCGCCGCCGGTCCCAACCCGGCCGGACCTGATGCTCGAACTGCTGGAGACCCCCAACGCAGCCCCGCCCGATGGCTTCCCCGCCACGGTGACCGCCCGGTGCCAGAACTGCACCGCCGCCATCACCACCAGCATCAGCCTGAGGGTCGACGGCTACGAACTGCCCCGCAAACAAGTCACTTTTGACGCCGGCCACCACTGGACCGCCCGGGTCGAATGGGCCTCCGGTCCACAGGCGGAAGGCGCCGATGTCCCGGTGATCGCCACCATCGACCCCGACCACAGGATCGACGACCCTGACCGCAGCAACAACACCCTGCGGTCGACTGTCCACATTCTGACGTCCGCGGAACCCCAGAACCCGGACCGCTGGGGCAGCAGGCTGACCGAATGAAAAGGAGGGCTTCGCAATGTTCACGCTTCGTCAGATCCTGCAGCGCAAGGAAGGACAGGGCATGGCCGAGTACGCACTGATCCTCGCACTGGTCGCTGTGGTTGCGATCGTCGGGCTGAAGTATCTCGGGCCAAAGGTCTACGACATGTTCCGGTACATCGCCGGCGAGCTGAGCCGGTAGGCGGCAGACAGCGCGACTCACGCCCGCAGGGACGTCCTGCGGGCGTGAACTGTTCGGCGACATAAAGCCACGCCTGCGCGCATAACCCTGTCCCATGTGGAGCTATATGGCAAGTTTCCTGAGTATTATCGTGATCGATCTGGTCCTCTCCGGGGATAACGCCCTGGTGATCGGCATGGCCTGCGCCGGCCTGCCGCCCGACCAGCGCCGCCGCGGGATCCTTTACGGCTCCATGGCCGCCGTCCTGCTCCGCGTCGTCCTGGCTGGCGGCGCGGCCCTGCTGCTGCGGATCCCCCTGCTTCAGGCGGCTGGCGGGCTGATGCTGCTCTGGATCGCCTACAAGCTGACCAGCACATCACACGTCCGCCCCCAGGCGGTCAAGCGGAGCGGCACCATCTGGGAGGCGGTCCGCACGGTGGCCGCCGCCGATGTGGTCATGTCGGTCGACAATGTGCTGGCGGTCGGGGGCGCCGCCCGGGGCAACCTTCTGCTCCTCCTGCTCGGCCTGGGCCTGACGATCCCGATCATCATGTGGGGCAGCGGCCTGGTCGCCCGCCTGCTCGGCCGCGCACCCTGGCTGACCTATGCGGGCGCCGCCATCTTAGCGTGGACTGCCGGAGCGATGGTGGTCGAGGATCCCACACTGCTGATGCCGTACCGGCACCTGCTGCCGCCGGTCGCCGTTGCCCTGGTGCTCGGCACGGCCCTCTGCGACCGTCTGCGCAAAGCGTAACACCCCGGTGGTGCCGGGGTGTTCCTGCACACGTCAGATGCCAGTGCCGGCCCCA
>JAQBPS010000593.1 GCA_028287415.1 Bacillota bacterium
CAGGTCGAGGTCTCATTGCATGCACCCCGTCCGGCGCCGACCCCCGGCATTCGCCTGGAGGAGGGCGAGGTGCGGTACTATCCGCCTGACATGGTCGAGGTGTCGGATGGCGAACTCCCGGCGAATACCCGACAGGTGGTCGACGAGGGGCACTACGGCATTGAGCTGAAGGTGTTCCGGGTGTTCCCGGGCGGGGCAGCAGAGCGGCGTGAACTGGTGTCGCATGACCGGTATCTGCCCAAGGCCGGCAAGGTGCGGGTGGGCGTGGGGAAGCCGGGTTGACCCCGGCCCTCAATAGTCCGGTGGTTCGGAAGCAGAAGCCCCGTGAGGGCCATGACCTCACGGGGCTGACGATGTTTGCTGCGCCGTCGGCCGCTCTCCGACTGCGCACAAAACGCCCCGCACGCGAAAATAGCGGTGTGCCGGGCGTTTTGAGCTTGCCCTTTCCCACTTAAGCCAGGTTTTGTTGTTGGCGCGCAGCGGCGAGCCTGTAGTATCATAAAGGACAAAGGTTGGCGCAAGGGAAAGTATCAGCTCGCTCGTTTTCGACACGAAAGACAAAAACCCTTCTGAGCTAAACAAGAAACGTCTCGATTCGACCGTGTTAGGAGCGGCATAACCTTGACGGTTTCGCGGCCCAACAGGTATAATCCACAGTAGAGTTCACGGAGTTATGTTGCCATAAGGCGCCTCTCTCAACCCTCCACAGCCGGTCTTACTGATTTTATGTCGGCTGAGGGCCGCCAACCACGGTAGCACTTCTAATAGGCGAAAGGGAGGGGAACGGTACATGACGGCAACGCCGCAGCGGGATGTCTTCAACGACTATGAATCCATGCTTGATGAAGACATCGTCGAATTCGCCCGCGATGGTTCCAACGCTGCCTTGGAGTACCTCATTAATAAGTATAAGAACTTTGTACGGGCCAAGGCGCGCTCCTACTTTCTGATCGGCGCTGACCGTGATGATATTATGCAGGAGGGTATGATCGGCCTCTACAAGGCGATTCGGGACTTCCGGTCGGACAAGCTCAGTTCGTTCCGGGCCTTCGCCGAACTCTGCATAACCCGGCAGATCATCACCGCCATCAAGACGGCCACCCGTCAGAAGCATATCCCGCTCAACTCCTACGTTTCGTTAAATAAACCGATCTACGATGAAGATTCGGACCGTACACTGCTCGATGTAATCTCCGGCTCGAAGGTGACGGACCCCGAGGAACTGATCATCAGCCGTGAGGAGTTCGGCGATATCGAGGAGAAAATGGGCGAGATCCTGAGCGACTTGGAGTGGAAGGTGCTCATGAGCTACCTGGACGGCAAGTCCTACCACGAGATCGCCATCGACCTGAAGCGCCACGTCAAGTCGATCGACAACGCCCTGCAGCGGGTGAAGCGCAAGTTGGAGCGTTACCTGGACCATCGCAACGGTGCGGCCGACCGGGGCCGCGACTAAATGAGCCACCTCTCCCGGCCCAACTACGCTCACCATGGGCTGCCCTCGGGGCAGTCCTTTTGCTTGGCGCCTGGGTAGCCTGTATGTCATTCTCACCCAAGCCCTCATATGGTGGTTGTAGGGGGGAAAAGCATGGCGTGTCAATCGCAACGAGAGGCTGGGCACCGCGGCGAGCGCACCCGGCCCGCGCAGGCTGAGCAACCGACAGCGGAACAGCTGATCCCGGTCTTGAACATCGGTGTGGACTGTACACCGGTGACCTTCGAATCGCCAGGTATGGTCAGGAGCATCATCAGTTGTGTGGTTGATGAGGTCGTGGTGGTGCCGGTCACGCGGACGGTGATCGTCGAGACGCCGGTGGGCAACGGCTGCGTTGTCGCTACGCCGATCGTCACCACCATTCCGGTGCCGGTGCTCACCACTGTCAACGTGCCGTGCGTGTTGACGCCGATACCGAGGATTATCTGCCCGCCGAATGTGCTCAGCCCGTAACCGACTTATGCGGCTGTCCGGACAATTAGGGGGTCGGTGACGCGCCCCACTCATGTTTAATGAGGGCCTCGGGCCCTCCTACATCTGAGATTCCACGAAACACCTCTTTGAAATGGGCCCATTGCTGTGCTATGATATTCTCACTGTCTTGCTGGCGTAGCTCAACTGGTAGAGCTCCTGATTTGTAATCAGGGGGTTGCAGGTTCAAGTCCTGTCGCCAGCTCCAAACATACAAAGCCGCCAGGATGTCATTGCGACATCCTGGCGGCTTTTTTGCATTGCCGGGCCTTTGCCGGACTACGCTCTCACCGCGGACCAGTCCAGCCCGGCCAGCACCCGGACCAGCATTTGCAGGCCCGGCACGAGCGACGGGATGTTCAGATACTCCCGGAGCGTGTGGACGCCGCCACCGTTGCCCGCACCGATGCAGATGGCCGGCACGCCCTGCGACAGCGGGATGTTGGCATCCGTGCTGCTGACCGAGAAACGGGGCTGTGCGCCCATCTCCCGGACGACGCCGGCCGCCAGGCGGGCCAGCGGGTGATCCTGCGGGATCAGCCCGCCCGGGCGGTTGCCCACCTCTGCAACCTGAAGGCGGCAGCCGGTTTCGACGGCGGTTTGCTCAAAGATCGCTACCGCCTTGCTGTACAAGTCCGTGAGGGCGTCCTGCCCGACCGAGCGCATGTCGATGACTGCACTCGCCTCCTCAGCGATCGCATTGACCGAGGAGCCCCCGTGGAACGTGCCCACGTTCAGCGTGGTCTTCGGCTCCGTCGGCACCGCAATCTGGGCAAAGCGTGAGCAGGCGAGGGCGAGTCCGTGTACGGCGCTGGCGGCACCGAAGTCGCCGAAGCTATGACCGCCCGGTGCGCTGTAGGTGATCCTCAGCCTGCGGCTGCCGACGCCCCCGTACACTACGCCGCCAAACTCGCCGTCGTAGGCGATCACGGCGTCCACCCGGCCTTTCCAGGTCTCCATGAGCCGGCGGATGCCCCGCAGGTCGCCCAGGCCCTCCTCACCCACGCACGAAGCAACGATCAGGTCGCAGGGCAGCGCCAGGTCGGCCTCGTCCAGTACCGGGACCAGGTTGATCAGGTTGGCGACGGCCGAAGAGTTGTCCCGAATGCCCGGGCCGTACGCAATGTCGCCCTCAACCCGCACCTTGACGTCCGTGCCGGCCGGGAAGACGGTGTCCATGTGTGAGGCGACCAGCACCCGGGGGCTCCCCTCGGGGCCGGGGCGGCGCCCGGTCACGTTGCCGAGGTCGTCCACCGTAACCTCCTGGAGCCCGATCTCACGGAACCGGCGGGCGATGTATGCACTGCGCTCGGCCTCCGCGAATGGTGGAGCGGGAATCTCAGCGATGCGGACCGACTCGGCCAGCAGGTCGGCAGCGCGGTTGGCGACACACTGAAGGGCAGTTTGCAGGGCGAGGCTCATGGCGTCTCCTCCTGGTTGTGGGATGCGGCTCACTCTTCCTAAGAATTGCCCTTCCGGGCGAAGGTTTCCTTCCATCTCCCAACTGGGAGGAAACAATATGTCGGGTGCCGAAAAATTCACACCAATAACTACCGGGGAGGAATGGACGCATGCTCAGGCAGATCGACAGGGAGATCATTGCCGACTTGTACCTTGCGCGCACGGGGCTCGACTTTCTGGAAGAGCTCGTGGACCGCTTCGGATCCAGGTTTGGCGGCACGGCGCAGGAGCATGGCGCAGCCGAGTTCATCGCAGAGCGCTTTCGGGCGGCTGGCGCCGACCGGGTCTACCTGGAGACGTTCACCTGCCCCGGCTGGACTCGCAAGGAGACCCGGCTCGCCGTAACCGCCCCGGAGGAGCGGGACGCAGTTTGCATCGCTCTGCCATACTGCCCGCCGGGCGAGGTTGAGGGCCCGCTGGTCTACCTCGGCGACGGCGACCCCCAGATCTATGCGGACAATCGGGACAAGCTCAAGGGCGCCATTGTGATGGTGACCACCGCCACACCGCAGTACTATCACCGGGCGATGCACCGCGGCGAAAAACTTGGCCGGGCGTTGGAAGCCGGGGCGATCGGCTTTATCTGGATGCGGGGTGAACCGGGCGGCCTGCCGGAAACCGGTTCGGCCCGCTTTGGGCGCGCCTGTGAGGTGCCGGCGATCTCGGTGTCGTATGAGACCGGGCACGAGTTGCTCCGCCTGAGCAAAAAGGGGCCGGTGCGCCTGAAAATCTCCTCGACCAATGTGAACCACCCGGTCACATCGCACAACGTGGTGGCGGAGTTTACCGGGCGGAAGCGGCCGGACGAAGTGATTTTGCTGGGCGCCCATTACGATGGCCACGATATCAGCCAGTCCGCCTCCGATGATGGCGCTGGCATCGCCGTGGTGGTGGAGGCGGCCCGGGCCCTCGGCGTCCACAAGGAGCACCTGGACCGGACCATCCGCCTGGTTGGCTTTGCCCAGGAGGAGATGGGCCTGATCGGCGCGGAGCATCACGCGGGCGGGGCGCAGCAGGAGCAGATCAAGTTCATGCTCAACCTGGATGGTGCCGGGCGGGGCAGCAACGGCAATTTCAGCCTGCAAGGGTGGCCGGAGGCGACAGCGTTCTTCAAGGGGGTGTTCAAGGAGATGCACGAGGCGGATGTGTCGGTCGGCGACCGGATCTTTCTGTACTCGGACATGTACCCGTTCGCGGTCCGGGGCATCCCGTCGGCGACCTTTGCATCCCAGGCGCCGGCCTCGGCCGGGGCGCCCCGCGGTTTTGGCCATACCTTCTGGGATTCGCTCGACAAGGTGCAGCCCAAGCCGATTCAGATCGACGCCGCCCGGGTGGCGCGTTTGGCGGTCCGGCTGGCGACCATGCACGCAGTACCGCTCGAGCGCAAAGAGCCGGCCGCGATCGGGGCCAAGCTGAAGGAAATGGGACTGGACACCGTGCTGCGCTACGAGTTGCGACCGATCCCCGGGGAGGCTTGACGCAAATGGCGGCGAAACGGGTGGCGATCGGCCAGATCAGTCACGAGACGAACGTCTTCTCACCGGTTCCCACGCCGCTCCAGGCTTGGCGGGATCGGAATCTTTACATCGGCGGGGAGATCGTCGAGAACCTGCGGGGCATCAAAAGCGCCATCGGCGCCTACCTGGAGGTGGCGGGAGGGCTGGGAGGTGATTCCGACGATCACGGCCGCCGCCATGCTGGCGGAGGGCGTGGACGACGCCGAGGGCGACCTGGCACAGGCGATCAAGGCGATCATCGGGGACCGGCCGCTGCTGCTGGCGATGGATCTCCACGGCAACATCACGCCCGAGATGTGTGCCAGCTGCGACGGCGTCTTTGCGTTTGATACAAACCCCCATGTTGATGCGTATGAGCGCGGCTTGCAGTCAGCCGAGTGCCTGCGGCAGATTTTTGCGGGGGAGCTCCGGCCGGTGGTGGGCCATGCGCACCCGCCCATGATGCCGCCGACCATCAATATGCGGACGGCTGAAGGCCCTATGGTGGAACTGTTCGCGCTCGCCCGGGAGTGGGAGGCGAAGCCGGGGGTCATCAATGTGTCGATTTTCGGCGGGTTCCCGTACTGTGACTTCCCGTGGGGGGGCACGAGCATCGTGACCACGGCCGACGGCGACCCCGCACTGGCCAAGGTATGCAGCGACGCCATTGCCGACCGGGCCTGGGCGATTCGCCAGCAGTTCCGCAAGCGCATCCCGTCGCCGGTGGAGGATGATCACCGACGGCAGTTTTACCGCCCGTGGTCCTGTGGGCCGGGGGATGCCGTGGAACATGGGTACGACCGTGGTGATTGAGGCCGCAGGCATCAAACTGGTAGTTAGCGCGATTCGTATCGCCTGCAATGATGCGGACGTGTTCCGGAGCGTGGGGATCGACCCGGCCGACAGCCCGGTCCTGCTGATCAAGTCCCGGGGTCACTTCCGGGCCTCCTTCGAGCCGCTCGCCCGGACGGTGATCGAGGTGGATGCGCCGGGCGCCGCCAACCCGGGGCTTGACCGCTACACGTACCGGCGCGTGAAGCGCCCGGTCTGGCCCCTGGACCAGATCTGAGCAGAAGCCCCCGTGACGACCATGGCGTCACGGGGGCTGACGGGACCACGAGAGGCGGGGGAGAGGTGAGAGGGGGGTGGCGCTCGGCGACTGCGCACAAAACGCCCCGCACGCAAAACTGGCAAAGTGCGGGGCGTTTTGTGCTTGCCCCCTCTCACTTTCATTGATCCTTGCCGCCGAGATATAGCGTGTCGTAGCTGTCACCGGCCGCGGTGTGCGTGTAGCCCTTAAGCTCGACCCGGGTGGCGGCCACCTTCGACTCGTTGTAGAGCGGTACGTACCAGGCGTTCTCAGCGACCCGGTTGACCGCCTTGCCATACAGCTCAAGGCGTTTGGCCTGGTCCGTGGTCGCCACGGCCGCATCCAGCCATCCGTCAAGCTCCTTGTCGCTGAATTTGGCGTAATTGCCCCGTCCGCCCGTTTTCACCAGCGGGTCGAGAAAGATCGAGGGCTCGTTTGTCGACTGGTTCCAGCCCAGGAAACAGATGTCGAAGTCGCCCTTGGCGGTGAGGTCGGTGTACGGCGCCCACTCCATCACCTTCAGGTCCACCTGCATGCCGAGCTGGGTCAGCTGGTTCTTGACCACCTCGGCGATCTCCTTGTCCATGAAGTAGCGGCCGTTGGGGCTGTAGAGGGTGAACTTGAAGGGCTTGCCATCCTTCATCAGCTTGCCGCCCTCCAGCTGCCACCCCGCCTCTGCCAGCAGCGCCCTGGCCCTGTTCGGATCGGGCTTGTAGGCGGTGGTCGCACCGGCCTGCGGATGCGCCCATGACGCTACCGGCATCAGGGCTGATTCCGATGGCGTGGCCAGGTCGCCGAGCAGAGAGGTGACCATCGCCTTGGTATCCAGCGCATAGTTGATCGCCTGACGCACCTTCAGGTCGGTGAATGGCGGCCGGCTCGCGTTGATCTCCAGGAACCGCACCCGGTAGGCCGGGACGGTTTCGACCTTCACTTCCTTGTTCTGCTTGAGGCGGGTCACATCTTCCTGACCCAGCTTTGTGATCAGGTGGGCGCCGCCGGTCTCCAGCTCGATCACCTGGGTGTTTGACTCGGGGATGGGCCGGAAGACCAGGGTGTTCAGCTTGCTCTTCTCACCCCAGTAATCCTTGTTCGCCTCCAGAATGACTTTCTGGCCCGGCACCCACTCCTTGAACTTGAACGGGCCGGTGCCGACGGGCTGGAGGGCCGCCTGTTTGGCCCCGAGCTTCTCAAAGCTGGCCTTGGACCAGATGAATCCGCCGTTGGTGGTCACCACGAGATCGAGGAAGGCCGCATTCGGCGCCTTCAGGAGAATATCGACCTTGTAAGGATCCACGACCTTCACTTCTTTGATGATGTCGCTCCACTGTTTGCGGAAACGGGCCGGCGCCGCCTTGTCGTAGAGCACGCGGTCATAGTGCCACTTGACCACATCCGCATTGAAGTCCGAGCCGTCGTGGAACTTGACGTTCTTGCGCAGCTCAAAGGTCCAGGTCAGTCCGTCCGGGGAGGTTGTCCAGCGCTCGGCGAGACCCGGCTTGGCCTTGCCATCCTTGTCCCGGTCGACCAGCTGCTCCATGACCTGCCCCGCCACCAGGGAACTCGGCGCATCCTGGATGTCGAGGGGATCAAACTGCACGATGTCCGTGACGTTGGCGATTACGACATCCTGGGCCACCGGTCCGGACTTCCCCCCGCCGCCGTTGTCAGCGGTTCCCGAACTCCCTCCACCGGAACAGCCGGCAACGAACACCAGTGCGAGCACACCGGCACCTAACCGTTTCAGCAGCATCATGTTTCCCCCTCACGCTTGTTGTCGCCCCTCCTAGAGAGTTTAATCCATATCATATGATAATTCCTGCTTCCGGAAATAAAAGAGCCAGCGCCCCGTACGCTGGGGCAGCCGGCTCTTCGATTACGTCTTCAGTCGGGGATCCAGGAGGTCCCGCAGAGCGTCGCCCAACAGGTTGAACCCCAGTACCGTCATCATGATCGCAAGGCCGGGGTAGACCCCGACCCACCAGGCGGTCCGCAGGTACTGGCGACCCTGGTCGATCATGCCGCCCCAGTCGGGGATCGGGGGCTGGGAGCCCAGCCCCAGGAAGCTCAGCGACGCCACCGAAAGAATCGCCGAAGCGATATCAAGCGACGCCAGGACGATGACCGGCGCCATGATGTTCGGGAAGATGTGCCGTGCGATGATCCGCCCATCCGCCGAACCCAGCGCCTGAGCAGCCTCCACATACTCCCGCCGCCGGACCGACAGCACCTGCCCGCGGACCAGCCGGGCAAAGGTCGGCATGCCACGGATACCCACGGCGATCATCACGTTGACCAGCCCGGGCCCCAGGGCGGCCACAATCGCGATCGCCAGCAGAATCCCGGGGAACGCGAGGAGGATCTCAACCAGGCCCATCAGCACCTTGTCGACCCAGCCGCCGTAATAACCGGCCAGGGCGCCGACGAGGATGCCGATGCCGGCGCCGATCGCCACGGAGACCAGGCCCACCTTTAGCGAATACTGGCCGCCGTAAGCGAGGCGGGTCAGGATCGACCGGCCCAGCTGGTCGGTGCCCAGCAGGAACTTTGCGGAGGGCGGTTTGAGGCGCATCATCAGGTCTTGCTTATCCATCCCCTCCGGCCCGATGAGCGGGGCCGCGAAGGCAAACAGCAGCAGCAGGATCACAAGCAGTCCCCCGGCCCACATGCTGGGGGAACGCAGCGCTCGTTTCAGCAGTATGACAGCTTCCCCCTTCGGTCAGTCATAGCGGATACGCGGGTCGACCATGCCGTAGACCATGTCGACGACCAGGTTGATGAGCACAAAGGAGAGGGCGATCATCAGAACGGCCGCCTGCACCACCGGGAAGTCGCGGTTGCCGATCGCCGTAACCACTTGTGTGCCGATGCCCGGCCACGCGAACACCTGCTCCACGATCACGGAACCGCCCAGCAGGAAGCCCAGGTGAAGGCCGACGATTGTCACCACCGGGATCATCGCATTGGAGAGCGCATGCCGGAAGATGACCACGCGCTCGGGCAGGCCCTTGGCACGTGCCGTGCGGATGAAGTCCTGGTTCAGGACCTCCAGCAGGCTGGAGCGGGTCATCCGGGCGATCGTGGCCGCAGAGCCCAGCCCCAGTGCGATCGCGGGCAGCAGGATCGTCTTCCAGCCCGCCAGCGTCCAGAGCGGGCCGCCCCGGCCCGAAGCCGGCAACCAGCGCAGGTAATAGCTGAAGAGCATCATCAGCATCAGGCCGATCCAGAAGCTTGGCGCCGACACGCCAACCAGTGCGGTCACCATGGTCAGGGTGTCCCCGATGGAGCCCTTCTTGACCGCAGCGATTACGCCGGCGCCGATGCCCAGCACCACGGAGATGACCAGGGAGACGACCGCCAGCTCCATAGTGAAGGGGTAGCGGGAGCCCAGCTCCTTGCTGACCGGCTGGTTGCTGCGGATCGACACGCCCAGGTCACCGTGGGCCAGCCGCCCCAGGTACCGGGCGTACTGAACGGGGAGGGGCTGGTCCAGGCCGAGCTTCGTGCGCAGGACCTGGACTGACTCCTGATCGGCGTCGGGTCCGAGGATCACGGCTGCCGGATCCCCGGGGGTGAGGTGCATGATCAGAAACACAAGTAGTGATACCCCCAGGAGTACCGGCAGCGAGGCGAGCAACTTCTTCGCTGCGTATTTGAGCATGCGCCCTAGTTCCCCTTACCTTCGAGGTACAGGCTGCCGAAATCGGTGCCCGCAGCGGTGTGGGTGTACCCCTTGAGCGTGACGCGGGAGGCGGCCACCTTGGTCTGGTTGTAGAGCGGCACGTACCAGGCGTTGTCAGCGACCCGCTTGGCGGCCTTGAGGTAGAGATCCTTCCGCTTGGCCTGGTCCGTCACCTTGACGGCCTCCTCGAGCCAGCCGTCCAGCTCCTTGTCGGTGAACTTGCCATAGTTGCCGCGCCCGCCGGTCTTCACCAGCGGGTCAAAGAAGATGGAGGGGTCGGGGCTGGACTGGTTCCAGCCGAGGAAGGCCATATCGAAGTCGCCCTTCTGGACCTTCTCGAGGTACGGCGCCCACTCCATCACCTGGAGGTCGACCTGAATCCCCAGCTGCGTCAGCTGGTTCTTAACGACCTCGCAGATCTCTTTATCCATAAAATACCGGCCGTTCGGGGAGTAGAGGCTGAACTTGAAGGGCTTGCCATCCTTGGCCAGCTTGCCGTCGGCACCCGCTGTGTAGCCGGCCTCGGCCAGCAGCGCTTTGGCCTTGCTCAGGTCCGCCTTGTAGGTCGGGATCTCGCCGGCCTTCGGCGCCCCCCAGGATGCGATCGGCACTACGGCGGACTCGGACGGGACCGCCAGATCGCCTACCAGCGAGGAGACGATGGCCTTGGTGTCAAGGGCGTAGTTGATCGCCTGGCGCACCTTGAGGTCATTAAAGGGCGCACGGCTTACGTTGAGGTTCAGGAAGCGCACCTGGTAAGCGGCGACGGTCTCCACGCGCACGTCCTTGTTCTGCTTGAGCCGGTTCACATCTTCCTGACCGAGCTTCGTGATGAAATGGACGCCGCCGGTCTCCAGTTCGATCACCTGGGTATTCGACTCAGCGATCGGCCGGAACGTCAGGGTGTTCAGCTTGGGCTTCTCGCCCCAGTACTCCTTGTTGGCCTCCAGCACCACCTTCTGGCCGGTCACCCACTCCTTGAACTTGTAGGGGCCGGTGCCGACTGGCTTTGTGGCGGCTTCCTTCGCACCGAGCTTCTCGAAGTTCGCCTTCGATGCGATCATGCCGGCGTTGGTCGTGATCACAAGGTCGAGGAAGGCGGCGTTCGGCGCCTTGAGCGCGATCGCAAGCGTGTACGGATCGACAACCTTCACATCCTTGATCACATCGCTCCACTGCTTGCGGAAGCGAGTGGGGGCTGCCTTGTCGGTGAGGATGCGATCATACTGCCACTTGACGACATCCGCATTGAAGTCGGAGCCGTCGTGGAACTTGACGTTCTTGCGCAGGTCGAAGGTCCAGGTGAGGCCGTCGGGCGAGGCGGACCACTTCTCGGCCAGGGCGGCGACGATGTTGCCATCCTTGTCCCGCTTGACCAGCGCCTCCATGACCTGGCCCGCTACGAGCGAGCTGGGCTCATCCCCGATGTCGAGGGGATCGAGTTGCACGATGTCTGTGACGTTGGCGATGACGGCGTCCTGAGCGGCCGCGACCTGATTCGCACCGCCGGTGCCGCCGCCGTTGCCGGAGGGCTGGCCGCCGCCGGAGCAGCCGGCCGCCACGAAGGCCAGCGCAAGCAAGCCGGCGCCAACCCGAGCCACCAGGGTCCCGTGAGCGCGCGTCTGGTTCATAGATTGTATCCCCCTCGGTCTAGCTGGGCCGCAAGTACCAGTCCTGGAATGCTTCGGATTAAGTACATTTTGGTTATAGAATAAATAGTCCACTCCCTTGTCGAATTCCTGCTCTTCAGCGATGATAATCTCAGCACTCTTCCATAAAATGCAGGGGGTTGACGATCATCACATCATACGATCAGTTGTTTGACGCCCAGCGGGCTGTTGTCACGGCGGCCATGTCTGCTGCGGGAATCCCGGGCGCCGCTGTGGCGGTTGTGCACCAGGGGCGTGTCGCTGTAGCTGGCTTTGGCCTGGCCGACCTTGCAGCGGGCACGGCCGTCACCGCTGACTCGCTGTTCCCGCTCGCCTCCGTGACCAAATCCTTCACGGCGACGGCGGTCATGCAGTTAGCGGAGGAGGGACGCATCGCCCTGGATCAGCCGGTTGTGGACTACCTGCCCTGGTTCCGCCTCGCGGACACCGACGCATGCCGGCGGATTACGGTGCGTATGCTCCTGAACCACACCAGCGGCCTGGGGCGCACCCGCCACCTGGACCCGAATGCAGGCGCTTCCTACGCCTCCCGCCGGGACCTGGCGGAAGCGCTGGCGAGCGCCCAACTGCAGACGATGCCGGGCGAAGCATGGTCGTACAGCAATGAAGCCTACTCGGTCGCGGGCCACCTGGTGGACGCGCTGGGCAGCCTCACCTTCGAGGAGCACTTGCGCGAACGGATCTTCGCGCCACTGGGCATGGCGGCCACCACGCCGGATATCACGGAGTGGCTCCGCAGTCCCCACCGGGCCTTTGGCTACGCCCCGGGGGCGCACGGGGTGCCCGAGCCTGTGGCCGATCTGCCAATCGCTCCGGCGTCGCTGCCGGCGGGGCGGGTCTGTGCCACGGCGCCGGACCTGGCGCGGTACCTGATGGCGATGCTGGACGGCCCGAACCCGGTGCTGACGTCGCGCTCCCAGCGCCAGATGCAGAGCCCGACGACTCTGTGGGGCGACACCGCCTGGGGCTACGGCCTGGGCTGGTTCATTCAGCACGGACCCGCCGGCACAGTGGTCCGGCACGGCGGCAACCAGCGGGGTGTGGCGAATCACCTCTTCATGGTGACCGGGGAGCGGCTCGGCGTGGCTGTGCTGACCAACTTGAGCGGCGCTCCGGCCGGCCACATCGCAGAGCAGCTGGCCAACGTGACGCTGGGCCGCCCGGTCCTGCGGGGGGGCGTGGACGAACCGCTGCCGGTGCTCTCCCGGTACCAGGCAGACCCGGGTCGGGTGGCGGCTGTGGGCGGGACGTTTGCATCGGCGCTGGGCGAGGTCGCCGCGACAACCGGGGACGGGCGACTTACACTTATGCAGCGGCTGGGGGAAGCCAATGCGCCAATGCATATGGAGACCATCCCGATCGGCAGCGACCTGTTCATGATCACCCGGGGCGGCGCCGAGGGGCAGCCAGTCAGGGTGCTGCGGGACGCGGGGGGGCGTGCAGACCGGCTCCTGCTGGCGGGGACTGTGTACAACCGGGCGTCACACCACGGAGGTAGCGTTTGATGAGTGACCGGCATGCCCCGAACGGTTTCCGCACCTTCCTGATTCTCTGGGGCACGCAGTCGCTTTCCGTGTTCGGCAGTGCCCTTACCTACTTCGCCATGACGATCTGGATGACGCAGGCGCTCTATCCCCGCCCTGATCAGCAGCCCCAGCTGGCCTTCGCACTGGCGTTGGTGGGCCTGGCGGGCATGATTCCGGCGCTGCTGATGGCCCCGATTGCCGGCGCCTGGGTTGACCGGCACGACCGGAAGCGTACGATGATCGTTGCTGACTTTGCGAACGTGCTACTCAGCGCCCTGCTGGTTGCACTGATTGCGTCGGGTCGGCTGGAACTCTGGATGCTGCTGGTGCTGGTGGTCGCATTCGGGACGCTCCAGGCCTTCCACGGGGCAGCTTTCGATACATCGTACGCCATGCTTGTGCCGGAGCATCTGCTCCCGCGTGCCAACGGCATGATGCAGTCGATGTGGGCGCTGTCGAATGTGATCTCGCCGGCCATTGCGGCGGCGATTATCACGCTGCCGGCGCTCGCCCGACAGGGCCTGCTGCCCGCCGGGCTCGCCGGTTGGCTTGCCGGCCTGCGGGATGGGTCGGCCCTTGCCATCGCGGTGGACGGCGCGACCTTCCTCGTGGCGGCGGTCACGCTGCTTTTCCTGGTGATTCCCTCCCCGGTGCGGACCGACCTGAACACCGTCGGCGGCAAGCCGCAGAAGAGTCTCTGGGCGGATATCCGGGAGGGTGCGGTCTACATCTGGCGGCGCCCGCCGCTGCTATGGCTGCTCGGGACGTTTGCGGTGTCCAACCTCACCGGGGCGCCCCTCCAGATGATGCACCCGCTGGTCCTCAAGTTCACCCTTGCGCGGGACTTGGCGGCGCGGGGGCTGGAATTCGCACCAGCGATGGCGCTCCTGGCGGCGGTTGCCGGTATCGGCGGTGTGGCGGGCGGCGCACTGATCAGCGCCTGGGGCGGCCTCAAGTCACGGCGGATTCTTGGAGTGCTGATCCCGGTCCTGATCGCGGGCCTCTTTCAGGTGTGCTACGGGCTGTCGCCGTTGTTTTACCTGAGCGTGGCCGCTGTCGCGATCTGTGATGCGATGGTCCCGATTCTGAACGCCCACTCGCAGACGATCTGGCAGACGCAGACCCCCAGGGAGTTGCAGGGCCGCGTCTTCGCTGTCCGCCGGGTGATTGCTCAGTGTACGGCCCCGCTGGGCACGGTGCTGGCCGGGTGGGCAGGCGGTCTGATCGACCCGGGGCGTGTCGTTGCGATCGCCGGGGGGATCATGGTCTGTTTCTGTGTTGTTCAGCTGTTCAATCCGCAGTTGCTCAAGGTGGAGGACAAGGCGCTGCTGGACGGGATGGCTGCCCGGACTGGCGACTAGCAATCCGCGTCATCCGCGATGAAAAATGCCTTCTCTCAATTGCACTACCCCGTTGGCACGCACTCGTGCGTCAGCGGGGATTTTTGTGCGTCGAAAAATATAATTTTCACAAGGCAGGATACATGAAAGATACAGCAAATTCACATACCTGAGAGGTGAGTCAGGTGTCAGAAACGGTTGCAGACCGGGGCAAGGATCGTGCCCTCGGCGCCAAGGGTGAAGCGACACGGCAACGGCTGATGGACGCTGCCGAGGAGATCTTCGGTACCAAGGGCTTCTACCATACATCCGTCGGTGACATCACGGCGAAGGCCGGCGTTGCCCAGGGCACGTTCTACCTGTACTTCCCCACCAAGGTGGACATCTTCCGGGCGCTCGTCGAGCACCTGAGCCATGTGCTCCGCACAGAGACGGAAGTTGCCACACAGGGCGCCCGCGACCGTCTGGAGGCGGAACGCCTGGGCATCGACGCCTTTTTCAAGTTCGTCCACCGGCATCGGAACCTGTACCGCATTGTGCGGCAGGCCGAGTTCGTGGACGAAGCGCTCTACAAGTGGTACTACGAGCGGATGGCCCGCGGCTACGCCCGCAAGCTTCAGGATGCGATGCAGCGGGGCGAGATCCGCACCATGGACCCCGACTTGCTCGCCTGGTGCCTGATGGGCATCTCCGACTACACTGGCATGCGCTACATCCTCTGGAAGGAAGAGAATCAGGCGGATGCGGCCAAGCTCCTGGATTTCCTGACAGCGGGACTCGCCCCTGAAAAGGGGTAGCCATAGTCACGGTTGCGCACATGGGAGAGGGGGACTCATCCAGATATGAAGATTCGTTATGCATCCGCCGTATTCACGATCGGCATCCTCGCACTGTCGGTCGCTTTAAGCGGCTGCGGCGGTGCCAAGGACGCCACGCCCGCTGCTGCCGGCCCCACGCAGGCACAGCCCCAGGCCAAGCCGCCCATCAAGATCGCGGTCGTCACTTCCCGCAGCGGCGCCTTCGAGGCTTGGGGCACCCACGAGATCCACGGCCTCCAGATCGGTCTGGAGTACGCCACCGGCGGCACGATGGCAGTGAACGGCCGGAAGATCGAGCTGAAGGAGTTCGACGACCAGGGCAAACCCGACGTGGGCAAGAGCATGGCGGAGCAGGCGATCACCGAGTGGAAGGCCGACATTGTCCAGGGCACCGTCTCATCAGGGGTGGCGACGCAGATCATCCCGGTCATCGATCAGTACAAGAAGATCTTCATGGTCGAGCCGGCCGCGGCCGACAACATCACCACGAAGGACTTCAGCAAGTATCTGTTCCGCACGGGCTCGAACACGACCCAGGACGCCCTCGCCGGTGCGGTAGGTGCCACCAAGCTCGGAAAGAAGATCTACCAGCTCGCCCCGGACTACCAGTGGGGCC
>JAQBPS010000619.1 GCA_028287415.1 Bacillota bacterium
TGGAGCAGGAGCTCCCGCAGATCGCACAGGCGGTGGATCTGATCGCCGAGCGGCTTCAGCAGGGCGGCCGGCTCATCTACGCCGGTGCGGGCACCAGCGGGCGCCTGGGCATTCTGGATGCCTCCGAGATCCCGCCGACCTTCGGCGTGCCGATGGATCTTTTTCAGGGTGTGATCGCCGGCGGCTGGCAGGCCGTGCTCGAGACCCAAGAGGGCGCCGAGGACAGCGCTGAGGCGGGCGCCCGGCAGATCGCCAGCCGGGCTACGCCCAAGGATGTGATCGTGGGCATCGCCGCGAGCGGCCGGACACCCTACACCGTGGGGGCGGTGCAGGAGGGCCGGCGCATGGGCTGCCTGACGGTTGCCGTCACGAACAACCCGGGCTCCCTGCTGGCCGCGGCGGCGCATGTCGCCATCGCCCCGGTGGTGGGCAGCGAGGTGGTGATGGGCTCGACGCGCATGAAGGCGGGCACGGCCCAGAAGCTTGTCCTGAATATGCTCAGCACGGGCGTGATGATCAAGCTCGGGAAGGTCTACACGAATCTGATGGTGGACATGCAGTGCTCGAACGAGAAGCTTGTGCGCCGGGCCGTGCGGATGGTCGACCTGGCCACCGGCGCCGGTGAGGCGGCTGCGGAGGAGGCGATCCGGGGCTGTGGCGGCCGGGCCAAGGCGGCGATCGTCTGCCTGCTCGCGCATGTGGATGCGGAGCGGGCTGAGCAGGCGCTGGCGGAGAGCGGTGGGTTCGTGCGGGCCGCGGTCGCCCTGGCGCAGCAGAGCGGGAGGTGATCAGCATGCAGGTGGTCGTACTGGAGAGCTACGACGCGTTATCCGTAGTTGCGGCGGCAATGGTGACGGACCTGGTGCGGGTGAAGCCCGACGCAGCGCTGGGCCTGCCTACGGGCGCCACGCCGGAGGGGTTTTACAGGGCGCTGATCACTACCGGGGTCAGCCTGGAGCGGGCGCGTCTCTTCAACCTGGACGAGTACCGGGGGCTACCGCGGGCGCATCCGCAGAGCTACTACCAGTACATGCGCACGCATCTGTTTGATCATGTGCCGATCTCGCCGGGGTCGGTCGAGATTCCCGATGGCATGGCGCCGGACCCGGAGGTCGAATGCCGCCGTTATGAGGCTGCGATCCGGGCCGCGGGCGGGCTGGATGTGGTGGTGCTGGGCCTGGGTCTCAACGGGCACATTGGCTTCAACGAGCCGGGCACTCCTTGGGATGCCCGTACCCGGCCGGTGGCGCTCGATCGCGTGACCCGGTCGGCGAATGCCCGCTTCTTCGGTTCGCTCGGTCAGGTGCCGCAGGAGGCGCTCACGATGGGCATCGGCACGATCCTCGAGGCCCGGCAGATCCTGCTGCTTGCCTCGGGCAGCGGCAAGGCGGAGATCGTGAAGCGGACGGTGGAGGGCACGCCGAGCGTGGCGGTGCCGGCGACGGCCCTGCAGGGCCATCCGAATGTGACGGTGCTGCTGGACCGGGAGGCTGCGGCGGCGCTGAGTTGAGTTTGTTCGGGTTGGCACAGCCGAAAGTTTTAACATTAGTATTCTTCCGGTAGGGAAATGGGCGTAAAGTGTGGTAAAAAAGAGGCAGGTAGCCGCACTTTCGTTACGGAGGGATACCTGATGTACTATGCGAACCCCGTGGTCATTTTTTCTGGGACTATGCTGCTGCTAACGCTGCTCACGCTGCTGTGGCGGCGGCTATCCAGGACGGAGGAAATGCGGAACGCCGCCGGTGCGCTGATGCGAGTGTCACTGACGTGGTTTGCCGTAATGCTTGTCCTGGGTATGGTTATGGGACTGAACCACGCAGGCGCGCACCCGAATTGCCAGCGGGCCAGGGCGGCAAACCCCGCAGCACTGGGCTGCGACTACTTCATTGAGCACTACGGCAACTGATCGGAACGGGGCGCCCGCTAATCAGCGGGCGTTTGCTCCTTGCCCCGCCTTAAGCAGTCGCGACAGCACCCGTGACGTCATGACCGTCACGGGTGCTTCTGTGCCCGGGCGAAGGTGTAGTGCATCTCCCAGCGGGCCTGACTCTCATGGCAGCCCAGGGCCGTCAGCGCCTGGTGGAACGGGCTGCCCTCCGGCTCATCGCCGATGGCGACCGTGAAGCCCGGGTACATCTGCGTGAGAGCGTCGAGCAGCAGCGTGGCGAGGGCGGCTGAGCCGCCTGCTGCGGCATCGGCGATCCACAGCTCCCGGCCATGCTGGCTGTAGAGGAGGTAGCCGTGCGGCGCCTGCGCCGGCCCCGCCCACAGCGCCCGCTCAATCGGCGGCACGCACCGGCGGAGGTCGTCGGGCTCCCGTTGCCAGACGGCGGGCCACGCCGCATGCAGCCGCTCGCTGTGGACAAGCACCGCACCGGGTCTCCCCGCTGAGACGCCGGGCGCCGCAGCGCGCCCCTCGGGCAGGGTCCCCTCCGGCGGGCGCCCCTCCGGCAGGCGCCCCTCCGGCAGGCGCCCCTCCAGGAACGAGAGGCGGCGCGTGGTCGCAAATCCGTTCCGGTCATAGAGCTTGTGCGCCCAGTTCTGCACCAGCACCTCCAGTTGGATGCCGGCGAGCTCGGTCTCCGCGCACATCATCCTCATATGCTCACCGAAGATGGCGGAGCCGAGCCGCCGCCCCCGGTACTCGTCGGCAACGCCCACCCCGCCGATCCAGCCCCGCCGCCCCCGCACACCGAGCAGGGAGAACCCTGCCGGCACATCGCCATCCAGGGCGACGACGGAGTGCGCCAGGTCGATGTCGCTGCCCCAGATGAAGCTGGCCATCTGCCGTTCCGTGAACTGAGAGGGCACGAAGAAGCCGGCGTAGCCCCGGTTCCAGAGCTGCGTCAGGTCGGGAAGGGCGAACTCGCTGGCGCGCTTGAACTGCATCGGCATGGCTCCTCCGTGGCAGGCGTTCACCTCTAGCATGTTCGCCCTGCACGGAATCACATACGCGCCTACCGCTGGCGGACCGCCCAGTGCTGCTCATACTGGGCGCTCGACTCCTCGCAGCCCAGCGCGGTGAGGGCCTGCGCGACCGGGCTCCCCTCGGGCTCATTCACGATCCTGGCGGTCACGCCCGGGTGGGCCTGCGCCAGCCCGTCCAGCAGGGCGGCGGCGGTCGCCGTGTCGCTGGCGGCGGC
>JAQBPS010000636.1 GCA_028287415.1 Bacillota bacterium
GGTGCAGATGGGGCTCCCGGCGGAACAGCTCCGGCCACTGCGTCCCGGCGATCGAATCGAGCATGGCAACATCACGATCACGGCCGTGCGGGCTGACCACATGCACCCCCAGAATCCGCAGCCGGACGCTGTCGGCCTGGTGCTCTCCTACGGGGACATACGAGTCTACCACGCCGGCGATACCGCCTACACGGCCGAGGTCCGGGATTCTGTCACGCCGCTCGGACCGCTGCGCGCGGCGCTGCTCCCCATCAGCGGAAAGCGGTGCATCCTGACCGCCGAAGACGCGGCCTTCTATGCCGGCGATCTCAACGCCGACATCGTCGTGCCGATCCATTACGGGATGTTCGCTGAGAACAGCGGTGACCCGACCGAGCTGCTCCACTACATGCGGCGGTACGAAGTGAAATCCCGGCTGATCCCGCTCCCGTTTCTTGGCGGACTGATCCTGGAGCCGTCGCAGGCACAATTGGCCGGTCTCGAATGCGGGTGTCATTGATGAAGGAGGACGAGCACGTGGCGGAGATGACTGTGTTGCGGCATCACATGCGAATCGACTGGGACGTGGCGATCCCGATGGATGACGGCACCGTGCTTCGGGCGGACGTTTACCGTCCCATTGCGGATGGGCAGTATCCGGTCATCCTGACCTATGGCCCGTATGCGAAGGGCATGCCGTTCCAGGTCGGGTACAAGGACCAGTGGAACACCATGATTCGCGATCATCCGGACATTGCCGAAGGCTCAACCTGCAAGTACGCGAACTGGGAGGTCGTCGACCCCGAGAAGTGGGTGCCGGACCAGTACGTTTGCGTCCGGGTCGACTCACGCGGCACCGGTCGCTCTCCGGGCGTGCTTGACATCTTTTCGCCCCGCGAAAGCAAGGACTTCTACAACTGCATCGAGTGGGCCGGGACCCAGCCGTGGAGCAACGGCAAGGTCGGCCTCAACGGCATCTCCTACTACGCGATCAACCAGTGGCTCGTCGCAGGCCTTCAGCCCCCGCACCTCGCTGCCATGTGCCCCTGGGAGGGTGCTGCGGACAACTATCGTGACTGGCACCGCCACGGCGGCGTCCTGAGCAGCTTTGACACCCTTTGGTACACGAACCAGGTCCTGAGCGTTCAGAACGGTGTGGGCGTGCGGGGGTTCCGCGACCTCAACAGCGGCCTGCTCACAGCCGGTGACGACACACTGCCTGAGCACGTACTGGCGCAGAATCAGATCGATCCCCACCTGGCCTCGCTTCAGCGTGACCTCGATGGTCCCTGGTATCGCGAGCGGTCGGCCGACTGGTCGCAGGTGACCGTACCGTTCCTCTCCTCCGGCAGTTGGGGCGGGCAGGGGCTGCATCTGCGCGGCAACACGGAAGCCTTCACGCAGGCGGCCTCCCGGCAGAAGTGGCTCGAGATTCACGGGCTGGAACACTGGACCCACTTCTACACCGATTACGGACTGAAGCTCCAAAAGCGCTTCTTCGACCACTTTCTGAAGGGCATTGACAACGGCTGGGCTGAGGAGCCGCCGGTCCTGCTCAACATTCGTTACCCCGGGGAGCGTTTTGAGCTGCGCAAGGAGCAGGAATGGCCGCTCGCCCGCACCCAGTGGACAAAGCTGTACCTCAATCCGGCGGAAGAGCGCCTCTCCGAAAAGCCGGTCGACAGCGAGAGTAAGGCCGAGTACCAGGCCAAGCAGAACGGCGTCACCTTCTGGACTGCGCCTTACGAGACGGCGACGGAGATTACGGGCCCGCTGGCGGCCAAGCTGTTCATCGCTTCATCGACAATCGACGCCGACCTCTTCCTGGTGGTTCAGCTCTTCGATCCCGCGGGCAAGGAGGTTACGTTTGCGGGTTCGGTCGAGCCGGCTGCGCCGATCGCCCAGGGCTGGCTCCGGGCGTCGCATCGCAAGCTTGACCCACAGCTCAGCACCGAGTCGCGGCCTTACCACTCGCACGATGAGTACCGGCCGCTGACGGCGGACGAGGTATATGAGGTTGACGTTGAGGTCTGGCCCACCTGCATCGTGATCCCGCCCGGCCACCGGCTTGCATTCACCATCCAGGGCGCCGACCTGGAGCGTGAAGAGGAGAGCGGACATCTGGAGACCCTCGGCCATTTCAACGGCTGCGGGCCGTTCGTGCACAAAAATGCGTGGGACCGGCGCATTGAAGTCTACGAGGGCAAGGTCACCGTCTACGGCGGTGGGGAGCGTGGCTCCTACCTGCTCTTGCCAATCATTCCGCAGTAACGCTCGGCTGCCGCAAATAGGGGGGTTCAACATGGGCGTTCGGAAGCACCGCTGGATCGGGGGGCTTCTGTCGGTCGTATGCACCACCGCGTTGATCGCGGGGTGCAGCACCGGCGGAAGCCCATCGCAGACGAACAATGGCAGCGCAGGTGGCAAGAAGCAGTTCGTCGTCGGCTGGTCCACGGATACGATCCAGCAGCCCTGGCGTGCTTACCTGACCGAGTCAATCAAGAAGGAATGGTCGAAGTACCCGGACGTCAAGCTGGTCGTCGTGGAGGCTCAGGGCAAAACCGAGAAGCAGATCTCGGACATCGAGGACCTGATCAACCAGAAGGTTGACCTGATCATGGCCAGCCCGAAGGAGGAGAAAGCGCTGACACAGGTGGTGGCCAAGGCCTACAAGGGTGGCATCCCCGTGGTACTGGCCGACCGGGGCGTGGAGGGCAAGGAGTTCACCACCCGGGTGGTCGTGGAGAACGTGCAGATCGGCGAGATGCTGGCCGACTATGTCGGCAAGAAGCTGAACGGCAAGGGCAACATTGTGGTCCTCGAAGGGGTGCCGGGCTCGACGACCTCGGAGGAGTCGAACCAAGGCTTCAACCGCCAGATCAAGCAGTACCCCGACATCAAGATCCTGGCAAGGCAGCCTGCCGACTACCGGCGTGATAAGGGCTTGCAGGTGATGGAGAACTTCATGCAGGCCTACCCGAAGATCGATGCGGTGGTCAGCTATGCCGACGAGCAAACCATGGGCGCTCTCACGGCGGCTAAGAACGCCAAGCGAGAGAAGCAGATCATCTGGGCGAGCACCAACGCCACCATGGAGTTCCTCAAGGAGATCAAGGACGGCAACATTGTCGGCGCTTCACCCCTCCGCTCGAACACCTCCGCGCTTGCCGTGAAGCTCGCCTACCAGATCCTCAAGGGTGAGGGTAAGAACCTGCCGAAGGTTCACTATTTCCCTACCCTGATGGTGGACGAGACGAACGTGGCTAAGCTCTACGACGCGAGCAAGTACTCCCCTGACCCCTGGGATCCGGTTGCCGCCGGTTACCAGATCCGGACCGCTGATTAGCCACCTCGGCCTGGCCTCCAGAGAGGAGCGATCGACCTTCATGGTGGAGCCCCCAATCAAGCGAGAGACCCCGGCTCTCCCGACCCCGGCGGGACGCCTGAGTTGGGCGCGTGTGCGCCGGTTCCTGCTCGACTACTCCCTGATCCTTGCACTGCTCGCGCTGATGGCCGTGGCGGCCAATCTCTCGGACGTCTTTCTGACCCCAAGGAACCAGCTCAACATTCTGCGGCAGGTCTCCATCAACGGTGTCCTGGCCATCGGCATGACCTTCGTGATCATCGTCGGCGGGATTGAGCTCTCGCTCGGGGGCGTGGTGGCGCTCACCTCGGTGGTGATCGCCCGGCTCCAGAACCTGCCGATACCGGTGACGCTGCTGATCGCCATTGCCGTCGGCCTGCTGTTCGGTCTCGTGAACGGCACGATTACCGCCCGTGGCAAAGTCCAGGCCTTCGTGGTCACCCTGGGCGCTTCGGCCGTGGCGGAAGGGCTTGCGTTGCTTGTCTCTGACGGCCGCCCGATATTCGTGAACAACCCATTCTACCAGGCGATTGGCAACAGCTACCTCTGGATGATTCCGATGCCTGTGGTGATCCTGCTGGTGATCGCGGGGATCTGTCACCTCCTGCTCTCCCGGACAGTGCTAGGCACCTATCTTTACGCCATCGGCGGCAACCCGGAAGCGGCTCGCCTTTCGGGCATCGACACCGACACGCTGACGACGCTCGCCTTTGGCATCGCCGGACTGCTCGGCGCCCTGGGCGGGATCATCATGGTCGGCCGCATCACCACGGGTGACCCGTCGGTCGGGAGCGGGTTGGCGCTGGACGCCATCGCAGCCGCGGTCATCGGCGGGGCTCAGCTGGGCGGCGGTGTCGGCGCCATCCCGGGCACGCTCGGGGGTGCCCTGGTCATCGGCGAACTGAACAACGTCTTCAACATTCTCAGCGTGTCGCCATACTTCCAAATGGTGGCGAAGGGGACGATCATCGTCGGCGCGGTCTGGCTGGGCGTGCGCCGCAAGCGATAAGGGGGCGATGCGATGGAAACGGTGCTGCACGCACGGAACATCACCAAGCGCTTTCCCGGAGTGCGCGCGTTGAAGGACGTCAGCCTGGAAGTGAAGCGGGGACAGGTGCTCGCCCTGGTCGGGGAGAATGGCGCCGGCAAGTCGACGCTGATGAAGATCATCAGCGGGGTGTACCAGCAGGATGAGGGCGAGATCTGGCTGCGCGGGCAGCCGGTGACGATCCGCAGCCCGCGGGACGCGCAGCGCCAGCGCATCTCCACGATTCACCAGGAGTTGCTGATCGTCCCCCACCTGAGTGTGGCGGCGAACATCTGCCTGTCGAATCTGCCAACCCACCTGTTCCCCGGCTACATCAACAAGGCCGCTATGAACGAGCGTGCCAGCGAGTTGATGGAACAGCTGGGGGTGAAGATCAACCCCGAGACCCCAGTTACCCTCCTGAGCGTGGCGGAGCGCCAGCTGGTGGAGATCGCCAAGGCGCTCTCGCACAAGGCGGACATCCTCGTGATGGACGAGCCCACCTCCGCACTGAACGATG
>JAQBPS010000711.1 GCA_028287415.1 Bacillota bacterium
CAGCCTGAAGCTGCTCCAGATAGGCCAGGGCCGCAGCGGATCGATCGACGGCGTACACCAGCCCCTCCGGCCCGACCCGCCGGGCCGCCTCAACGCTGACAAAGCCCGGCCCCGAGCCAATGTCGAGCACCCGATCACCAGGCTGCAATCCCAATCCGTCCAGCCATCCGGCCGACAGGGGCGCCCGCAGCCGCTGGCGCTCATACACATCCGCCCACGACACATCGCTCATGTCCTTGCGATACGGCTCATGCAACGGGCATACCCCCTACAGTCCGAACTGGTAGACCGACCACCCAATCAACGCCAGGGAGAGGGCCGCGGAGAGCCCCCCAAAGATCCGCATACCGGTGGGGCGCTGGCGGCGCCACAGCCGGTAGACTGTCCAGCCTGTCATCATCAGCGATATCAGCAGCATTGCCCTGCGCAGCACCGGGAACTGGTTCATGAAACCCATCCCGGCGCTACCCATGCCCAGCGTGAACAGCAGCATATGTAGTGTGTGATGTTGGCTCGCCAAGAACGCCAGGAGCATGGAACCCACGGCCGTCAGGCCCTCTCTGCGCAGCACGGCGCTACGTCCCCCTCAGTGCATCGGTCAGCAGCGCCAGGGACTCGAGAATCTGAGGCCGCTTCGCAGGCGGAATCTGCTGCCAGAGCGCCGCGTACTTGACGCTGGCGCTCGCCTGGACCTCCCGGAGCGCCGTGCGGCCGCGCTCGGTCAGGGCGAGGTGCGCCTCCCGCCGGTTCCGGGGGTTCACAGCCTTGGCCACCCAGTCACGGTCGACCAGTTGTGCCACAAGGCGGCTGGTCGTGCTCTTGTCGAGCCCGAGCTGGTCCGCCAGGGCTTGCTGCGTCAGCGCCTCGGCGCTGCCGAGCAGCTGAAGCGCGTGCGCCTGGGAGGTCGGAAGCGGCTGGCCACAGGGGGTTCGCTCCTGGTCAAGCAAACCGAACGAACGGATAAATCGCTGGATCCGCAACTGCAATTCTTGTTCCGCCATGAGCCATCACCATTATAGTTGTATCACACAACCGTTGCGCACGCAACTATTCTGAGAGATCAGTTGCCGCATAAAGGGCGAAGGGCCACGGCAATTGCCGTGGCCCTTCGCCCTTGGCCCTTTGTGCTACGACAGCAGAAGCTCCGGCACCAACACCACCGGGCCCTGGTCGCTCACGTGCACAAGCACCCTGCTGCCCGCCGGCACCACGCACAGCCGCTCCCCGTCCAGGCTGATCACGCCCGGCCCCGACCCCAGCTCCACGCCGTCGCCCAGCGCGACCCGGCCCCATTCCGCCACACGCACCGTGCCGAAGAAGCCAGGCCCCAGCGGTACCCGGTACGCCGGGCCAGGGCCGGCGCCGTCCAGGCGCACCCGGGCCCCGAACGGCTCCTGCCGCCCGACCGGGCAGATGCGGGCCGCAATCGCTGACAGCCCGATCGCCTGCGGCTCCCCCTGGGTGACCACGAGCGCCCGGATCGCCTCCGGCTGCCACACGGCGCCCGTCCCGGTGAACGCCCCGTCCAGGAGGGCGACGTCAACCAGCGCCAGGTCGGTCCAGTCCCCGACCGCGACTCGCAGCACCTTCTCCCGGCGGCACCCGGCCCCATCCATGCGGACCGCTGCCAACCCCGCTGCCAGTCCGGCGATGGTCGGCTCCAACACAAAAGGAAAGGCGTTGTTCGTCCCCGTGGAGATCGGCATCAGCGGCACATCGCCGCTCTCTTTGGCGACAAGCCTGTTCGTGCCGTCCCCACCGAGCGTGACGATCGCAGCGGCGCCAAGGCTGACCATCTGAGCGGTTGCCAGCGAGGTCTCGGATGGCTCACCCCGCACAACCTCCAGGACCGGGCGCAGCACCATGCTGCCCCGGTCCTGTGCGCGCAGCGACTCAAAGGCGGAGGCGACCAGGCGGGCGGGGTCGGGCATGTAGAGCACCTGCTGCACCCCCGCCTCGCCCAGTCCGGTGAAAACCCGCTGGAGCATGCGCACCTTGGTTGTGTTCTCCATGGTGGTGCCGTAGCCCACCAGCCGCCGGATATCCTTGCCGGAGAATGGGTTGGCGATGATGCCCGCCACGCCACGCCGCCTACGCACGGTTCACCCAGCCTGTCGGCGAACTCAGCCGGTCGGCAATCCGCCCCAGGAAAGCGGCGGCCGGCGCCCCGTTGATCAGCCGGTGATCGACCGTGAGGCTCAAGGTGATTACCTTGACCGGCCGCACCTCGCCCCGCACAAACGCGGCACGCTCGAGCACCCGGCCCACGCCAAGGATGGCCGGCTGGGGCGGGTTAAGCACCGGCGTGAAAAAGTCGACGCCCTGCACGCCCAGATTGGTCACCGTGAAGGTGGCACCCACGTAGTCCACGGGGCGGCCCGCGCGCACCGCCGCGGTGAGCCGCTGCCGTTCGGCGGCGAGCGCGGCCAGGTCCAACTGGTCGGCCTGGCGAATGACCGGGACCAGCAGGTCATCGCCCCGCGCAACCGCGAAGCCCAGGTTGATCCCCTCGGGCAGCACGACCGCATCATTGTCCAGCACGCCCTGCATCCGCGGCAGCTCCTGCAGTGCCAGGACCACCGCCCGGTGGAGCAGATCGCTCAGGCTGACCGGCGAGCCGGACTGCTTCAGCGCTTCACGCAGGGCAGTCAGCGCGGTCACATCCACCTCGCGTCCGAGTGTCAGCTGGGCCGTCTCCCGGAGGCTCGCCAGCATGCGCGCACCGGTCGCCTTCTGCGCCGGCGAAAGCGGCATGCGCCGGCCGCTGGCGGCGGCGCCCCGGACATCATCCTCCGTGATGCGTCCTTCCGGGCCGGAGCCACGCACCCCGGCAATGTCCACACCAAGCTCCCGTGCGATGCGGCGGGCAGCCGGGGTGGCCCGCACTTCGCGGGTGGGCTGTTCCGGGGGCGCAGGTGTCTCCTTGGGTGCGGCCGGGGCAGTCCCGGTACCGGCAGGCCCGGCATCCCCGGCATCCCCGATCAGGCACAGCGGCACCCCGACCTTCACCATCTCCCCCTGCGGCACCAGGATCGCCTGCACCACGCCATCTGCGTCGGCGTAAACCTCCGTGGAGACCTTGTCGAACTGCACCTCCAGGAGGAGTTCACCCGCCCGCACCGCCTGGCCTTCGGCCTTGAACCAGTTGACGATAAACCCCTCGGCGTCCGGCTCTGCGACCGCGGGCGGCAGTCGGAATTCGTTCGGCACGGTTCATCGCCCCCAGTGGCTACGAATTGAGGAGTTCCTTGACGGCGGCGACAATCTTCGGGGCATCCGGCAGCACGAACTGTTCGAGCGGCCGTGCGAACGGGATCGGCACATCTGGGACCGCCAGCCGCCTGACCGGCGCATCCAGGTAATCAAACGCCCGCTCCGCCACCGTCGCGGCGATCTCTCCGCTCATGCCGTAGCTCAGATAATCCTCGTCCACAACCAGGAGCCGGTGGGTCTTCTTTACCGAGCGCACGACCGCTTCCCGGTCCAGCGGCACCAGCGTGCGCAGGTCGATCACCTCCGCCGAAATCCCCTCCCGCTCGAGCTCGCGGGCGGCCTCCAGCGCATGGTACACGCCCATGGAGACCGAGACGATGGTCACATCCGTGCCCTCGCGCTTGACGTCAGCCTGTCCGAACGGGATGGCATAGGCCTCTTCCGGGACGTGGCCGGTCGCATCCTTGACGAGCGTCATCCACCCGAGGCCCATCAGCCCCTTGTGGAACATGAAGAGCACGGGGTTGTCGTCCCGGATCGCCTGGGTCATCAAGCCCTTGGCGTCGTAAGGCGTGGAGGGCACCACCACCTTGAGGCCCGGCAGGTGGGCGAACGTGCCCCACAGGCTCTGGGAGTGCTGGCCGGCATCGTTGTAGCCGCCGCCGGTGGCGGTCATCAGCACCAGCGGCACCTTCATGTGGCCGCCCGCAAAGTACGTATTCTTGGCGATATGGTTATAGATCTGGTCCATACAGACCCCGAAGAAGTCGACAAACATCAGTTCGGCGATCGGGCGCATCCCCTCCATGGCGGCGCCCAGGGCCGCACCGATGAAGCCCGTCTCGGAGATCGGCGTGTCGATCACCCGCTCCGGGCCGAACTTCTCGAGCAGGCCGGCGGTGGAGCTGAAAATGCCGCCGTAGATGCCGACATCCTCACCCAGCACAAACACGCGCTCATCCTGCTCCATCTCCTGGGCGATCGCCTCAGTAATCGCTTTGGACATCGTCAGTTTCCGATCCGCATTAATTGACAGCATGGCGGCCCCTCCTGTCGCTCGTCGTCTCAACAAAGACGTGCTTCAGCGCCTCTTCAGGCGCCGGGTAGGCGGACTCCCGGGCGAAGGCGAACGCCTCCGCCACGCTCTGGCGGGCTTGCTGCTCTGTGTCGGTGATCTCCGTCTCCGGTGCCAGTTCCCGCTCGATCAGGTAAGTGCGGAACCGGGCGATCGGATCCTTCGCCCGCAGCCGCTCCACCTCGCCCTTGGGGCGGTAAAGCTCGGCGTCGCCCTGGAAGTGGCCGAAGAGGCGGTCGGTCTTCACCTCCAGCAGTGTGGGCCCCTCGCCGCGGCGGGCGCGGGCCACCGCCTCGCCGGCTGCCTCGTAAACGGCGAGCAGGTCGTTCTCGCCCACATAGACGCCGGGGATGCCATACCCGGCAGCCCGGTCAGCGTTTGAAGCGACGGCGGTCGATTTCTGCTTCGGCACCGAGATCGCGTAGTCGTTATCCTCGACGACGAAGATGACCGGCAGCCGCCAGAGGGCCGCCAGGTTGAGCCCCTCGTGGAAGGCGCCCTGGTTGGCTGCGCCCTCGCCGAAGAAGGTGACGGCCACCTTGTCGCTCTTTTGCTGGCGAAACGCAAGGGCGGCGCCTACGGCCTGCGGAATGCCGGCAGCAATAATCCCGCTGCATCCGAAATGCACATCCGGGTCGAATAGGTGCATGTGGCCACCCTTGCCCTGTCCCAGGCCGGTCACCTTGCCGAAGATCTCGGCGGTCATCCGTTTCAGATCGACGCCCTTGGCGATTGCGAAGTGATGCGGCCGGTGCGTGCCCGCCACCGCATCCTCCTTGCGGAGGTGCGCACAGACGCCGACGGCGACCGGCTCCTGACCGGCGGCCAGGTGCATCTCGCCGGGCACCGTGCCGGCGGCGATGTTGAAAACGGGTTGCTTGCCCTCGAGGTATGTCTGCGCCATGATCTCCTCATAGTGCCGGATGACCACCATATCCCGGTACATCTGTAGCAACCGCTCCTTGGGGATGCCCACGCCACCAACCTCCAGCTCTTCGAAATGTTTCGTCAAGAATGATTGTACAGTTCGGACCGCCCCAATGCCAAAGGCCGGACCCTGAGTGGGCCCGGCCGGGGGCTGAGCGGTCCAAATGGCGGCGTGGGCGGTCAAAACTGGAGCAGCTCTCGCAACAGACCGGTCCGCCGCCGGGAGACGGGAATTTTCGTTCCCTGGCGGTCAGCCAGGACCAGCTGGACGGTGCGGTTGAAGAGCGGGTGGACCTCCCGCACCTTGGCCAGGTTGACCAGGCAGCCCCGGTCGACCTGGAAAAAGGCGCCCTCGGGCAGCCGCTTCTGGAGTTCGCCCAGGGACTCATACGGGGTCGGCAGCTCACCGGTCTCCGTGACCAGCAGGACATGCCCGCCGTCAACCCTGGCGGCGCAGATCTGGTTCAGGGAGAGGAGCAGCCGGCGGTCATGGGTGCCCGCGACGACGCTT
>JAQBPS010000657.1 GCA_028287415.1 Bacillota bacterium
GATGACGTCGACCCCCGCATGATGGTGCGGCGCCGCCCTGAGGATAGGGATGGCACGTTCTACAAGCTCTTCACCGAAGGGCTGATCAAGGACTGGGACGGCAAGGCGATCCCGCCGACCCGGCGCCCCTGGGGGCTGGACTTCAACCGGAATTATCCGGCCTTCTGGAACCCGGAGGGCAAGCAGCCGGGTGCGGGGCCTTACCCGCTGAGCAACCCGGAGACCCGGGCGCTGGCCGACTTTGTGGTGGCGCACCCGAACATTGCGGCATACGTGGCGTACCACACGACCGGGGGCATCCTGCTCCGGCCGCCTTCGAACGGCGGGGATGAGAAGGCCAACACGGCTGACCTGGAGACGTTCAAGCGGATCGGCGAGATCTGCACCAGGATTACCGGCTACCCCTGCAAGTCGACCTACCAGGCCTTCGCCTACACGGGCCAGGAGGCGCTGGTCAAGGGGGCCGATGACTGGGCCTACGAGCACTACGGGGTGCAGGCCTACACCTTTGAACTCTGGAACCCGGATGGCCGGGCGGGGGCGAAGGGCTACGCCGACATCGGCGTGAAGGGGCTGCGTGAGCGCTCCTACGACGACTACCTGGCGGATGAGCGCAAGCGGCTCGCCTGGCAGGACCGCGAGCTGGAGGGCAAGGGCTTCATTGACTGGCAGCCGTTCACGCATCCGCAGCTGGGGCCGGTGGCGATCGGCGGCTGGGAGATCAAGCAGTCTCTCCAGAACCCGCCCGAAGGGCCGATCCTGGTGGCTGAGGTCACAAAGGCCGCGGCCTTCACGTTCCAGCACGCGCTGGCGACACCGAGGCTGGTGGTGGAGGCGAAGGCGGAGCCGCTGGGGGCGGGGCTGTATAAGGTTTCCGCCCGGGTGCGCAACGCCGGCGGGCTGTCGACGAACGTGACGCAGATGGCCCTGACGATGAAGACAGCCAGGCCGATCGCTGTGACTGTGTCGGGCGATGTGCAGGTTCTGTCGGGTCACGAGCGCGTCGAAGTCGGGCACCTGGAAGGCTGGGTGATGACGGGCGGGCGCCCTGCCCGTGACGAGGTCTGGACCGACTGGGTCGTCCGGGCATCGGCCGGCGCGGTTGTGAAGATTACTGCGGCGACGGCACGGGCGGGTAGGGCTACGGCTGAGGTATCGCTGACGGGAGGGCGGAACGTTGAGCTATAAGCCTACGGAGTACCAGGACTATGCAAAGCTGACGGAGATTCTCCGGGGCTATGCCGCCGACTACCCGCACCTGGTACGGCTTGCCAGCGTGGCGCAGAGCCCTGAGGGCCGGGAGGTCTGGGTGCTGACCCTGACCAACCGGGCGACGGGGCCTGACACCGAGAAGCCGGGCTACCTGATCGATGGCTGCCATCACGCCGGGGAGGTCACAGCGACCGCACAGGCGCTCTATATCGTGGACTGGCTGTTGCGCCAGTACGGCACTGACCCGGACGCCACGGCATTGCTTGATACCCGGGCCGTATACGTGGTGCCCCGGCTCACCGTGGATGCGTCCGATGAGTACCTGCACACGCCGAAGCTGATGCGCAGCCGGGTGGCGCTCTATCCGCAGGCGGAGGAGAAGCCGGGCCTGATCCCGGACGATGTGGACGGCGACGGCACCATCCGGGAGATGCGGGTCGTGGATCCGAACGGCGAGTGGAAGGTTTCGGCGCGGGATTCCCGGCTGCTGGTCCGCCGCCAGCCGGAGGACAACGGCGCGGGGCCGTTCTATCGGCTGTACAGCGAGGGCATCATCCGGGAACTGAAGCCGGAGGGCCTGGTCGAATCGTACGACGGGCGGGGGGTCAAGGCGGCGCCGCCGCGCTGGGGCCTGGATTTCAACCGGAACTACCCGGTCAACTGGCAGATGGAGCATCGGCAGCCGGGCGCTGGTCCGGTCCCGTTCTCCGAGCCGGAGATCCGCGGTTACGCTGATTTTATCCTGGCGCATCCGAATATCGGCGGTTGGATGACCTACCACACAAGCGGTGGGGTCAACCTGCGGCCGGGTGCGATCACCAAGGACGACAAGCTGAACCAGGCCGACCTGGCGCGCTTCAAGGCGGTCGGCGACCTGGGGCAGCGGATCAGCGGGTACCCGCACCGCAACCTGTTCGAGGTCTACACCGCTAACCCGGACCGGCCGGCGATCGGCTCGACCATGGAATTTGCCTACGACTATCTGGGCATCATGCTGTTCGCCCCTGAACTGTGGGACATGAAGGGCCTGGCCGGGCTCCCCTCCTGGGGGAAGAAGTCGATCAAGGATATCGCCAACATGTCCGACGCCGAGAAGGAAGAGGAGGGCCTGAAGCTCCTCGCCTGGGACGACAAGGCGAACGAGTCCCGGGGCTTCCAGCCGTGGCGCAAGTTCCCGCATCCGCAGCTGGGCGAGGTGGAGATCGGCGGCTGGGACTTCAAGCACTGCCTCCAGAACCCGCCGCCCGGGCGCCTGCTGGAGCAGGAGCTGACCAAGAACTTCCGGTTTGCCATTGCGCATGCGCTGGCCAGCCCCCTGCTCGCCATCGGGCGGGTGGCGGTGAAGCCCCTGGGCGCGGCACTCTTTGAGCTGGCCGTGCAGGTGCAGAACACTGGCTTCTTGCCGACGCAGGTGACGGAGGTGGCGCTCCAGCAGAAGCGGGTGCGCGGGGTTGCGCTCACGCTGGCGGGGGCGCAGGTGGTCTCTCAGCGAGGGGCCGACCTCCGGGGCGGGCGGTACAACATCGGCGAGATCGCGGGCTGGGGCAACGCCTCCGACAAGTGGGTCACCTTCGTGGTGAAGGCCGCTGCGGGCAGCGAGGTGACGGTGACGGCCAGCCACGATCGGGCCGGCACGGCGCAGGCCGTGTTCACGCTAAAGGCATAAAAGGTGGGGCGGCCGGGGTTTTCCCAGCCGCCCCACCTTGCTATGATGATCTCGTGAAGGAGGGGAGTTCTGTGGGCAGTACACGCAAGCCCGGGACTGATGCGCGGCTGAAGGCGGTGAGGGCGGGCGGGCCGGAGGAGGTGCTGGCAGCCCTCGACGATCCGTCTGCCGTGGTGGTCGAGGCCGCGGCGCAGCGGCTGAGCCAGCCGCGGGCGGCCGGCGCCCTGCTGCGCGCCTATCTGCGCCTGCATGAGGGCGCCCCCCTCAGCGATTCGGGGTGCTGGGCCCGCATGGCGATCCTCGAGGCCCTGGCACGGCTGGAGGCGCCCGAGGGCGAGGATGCGGCCAGGTTAGCCGTCCGCAGCGTCCAGGTGGAGGCAGTCGGTTTTGGCCTGAGCGATACCGCCACGGGGCTGCGGGTGGCGGGCGCTGGCCTGCTCGCCAACCTGCGGGTACCGGACGCCCTGATCGACCTGGCCTGGCTGCTGCACGACTTCGTGCCCAACGCCAACTGCTCGGCGGCGGAGGCGCCGTTTGCCAAGATGGCGGCCCGGGTGGCGGCCGCCAGGGCCATCGGGGCGCTGGGCGACCCGGCCGGTGCCGCGATCCTGGGCGTGAAGCTGGCTTTTCCCCACGCCGAGGTACCCGATGTGCTGGCCGAGTGCATGGATGCGCTGGTGGCACTGCGGGAGCCTCGCGCCTTTGAGTTTCTCCAGCCGTGGCTCGCCAGCACTAATCCGTACCTGGTCGCCACTGCCGGCACGGCGCTTGCAGCGGCTGACGGTCTCAAGGCGCTGCCGCTCCTGGTGTCAGCCCTCGAAGATGCTGTCGCTGACGCCCGGGAGCCGCTGGTGTACGCCATCGGCTCGATCCGGGCTGATGCGGCCCGGGAGGCCCTGCTGCGGCTGGCAGAGCACCCCGATAAGCGCATCAGCAAGGTCGCGAAAGAACTGACCGAATGAGAAACCCCGGCCTCAGTCAGCGACCGGCCAGGCAGCAGAGCGCTGCAGCACCGCCACCCCGGACAGCACCAGCGCCATGCCTGCCAGCTGAAGCAGGCCGAGCGGCTCCCGCAGGAGCAAAAAGCCCAACCCGGCCGCCACCACCGGCTCCAGTGTCGCCACGATGCTGGCGTGGCTGGATTCGATCGACTGAAGCCCCGTCAGGTAAAGCCCATACGCTGCCACCGTCGGCACCAGCCCGAGGTAAGCGACCAGCGGCCAGACCTGCGGCGCCGCCCCGAGTGCCCGCACCGTCGCCACACCATAGACCGGCAGCAGGGCCAGGCTCCCGAACAGCATGCTGTACGCTTGCACCGTCCACGGCCCGTACTTGCGCAGCCCATGCTTGCCGAAGATGGCGTACATACCATAGGTGAACCCGGCACCCAGCCCCGTCAGCAGCCCCATCCCCTGCGCCCGGAACGTCCCCGGCTCGTATGCCCGGCTTACCAGCGCGCACCCCGCCAGTGTGACGCCCAATGCGACTACCTTGGCCCGGGTGAGCGGCTCCCCCATCAGCAGGTAAGCGACGATCGCCACAAAGGTCGGCGCCGTGTATAGCAGCACAGCCGCCGCCGCCACCGAGATGTGCTGGATCGTCGTAAAATAGAGCAGATAGAACGCAGCCACGCTGAACAGCCCATAGGCGGCAAAGTACGGGACATCCCGCCAGGCGATCCGCAGCGAGGCCGGGCGGACCACGCCGAGCGTAGCCAAAACCACCAGGGCCGCCACTGAGGCCCGCAACGTGACGACAACGCCCGGCGTCAGCCCGGCGGCATAGAGCATGCGCCCGGCAATGCCCAGGGTGCCCCACAGGCAGGCAGCAGCCGCCACCAACAGATAACCGGTCAACCTGCGGCTCTGCGGGGTCTCGACGGCCACCTGCTGCATGGGTGCGGCCCCTTTCGTGCAGACACTTACAGCTAAACTGATTGGCGGTGTGCCCCCCCAAACTCCTGCCGGGAACGGCCAGTAAGCCGCGGCACCGTCACCGGGCAACACGGTTAGCACGCGCTTCACGGTGCGCTGAACACAGAAGCCCCCATGACGACCAACGCCGTCATGGGGGCTTCTGCATGCAAATTACACGACATACCAGGTGGCTTTCCCCGCCAGGGCGACAGCCGCCGCAGGATACCGGTCCGCCGCGGCCAACGGGTTCGCCCGGATCGCCTCAAGCACGGGCCGCTTATCCTCGCCGGTGACGAGAAAGAGCAGCCTGCGGGCTTTGAACAGCACCGGCTGGGTCAAGGTCAGCCGCACCTCCGGATCGACCGGTGCCCGTCCCACTGTCACCCAGCGGTCACGCTCGGCCACCGCCGGCGTCCCCGGGAAGAGGGAGGCGGTGTGCCCGTCCGCCCCCATCCCCAGGAGGATCAGGTCGAACTGGGGCACATGATCGTTGCCGAACACCGCCCGCAGCACCTCCTCATACTCCCGGGCGGCCTCCTCAGGCCCGCCCCCGTCGTCCGGCATCGGATGAACCTGCCTCGCCGGGATCGGCACGTGCTCAAGCAGTGTCTCCCGCGCCATGCGGTAGTTGCTGCGCGCATCGTCATGGGGCACGTACCGCTCGTCCCCCCAGAAAATGTGCACCTGCGCCCACGGCATCTCGTCACGATACGGCCCCGCCAGCAGCCGGTGGAGTTCGGCCGGGGTCCGCCCGCCGGACAGCGCCAGCGCGAACCGGCCCCGTTCCGCCACGGCTGACTTCGCCGCTGCCACGACCGCGTCTGCGGCGGC
>JAQBPS010000667.1 GCA_028287415.1 Bacillota bacterium
GCAACGCACTCAGTGTCGACTACAGCGACAAGATTGCCGCCCAGCTGCTGTCGAACGGTCTCCCAGTGGCTGGCAAGACGGTCACGTTTACCGTTGGGGGTGCCAACGTTGGTTCAGCTGTCACAGACGCCAACGGCTATGCCACGCCGACCTTCCAGAACGGATACCAGGCGGGCAGTGCTGGCAACATCGTGGCGACCTTCGCCGGCGACCCAGACTTCTTCGGCTCGACTCGCACGGTTGCCGGCACCAGCACCCAGGAGGACCTGATCATCAGCGGCTCGTGGCAGCAGGCCGGCGGCTCCAATAACTACAAGATCACGCCTGTCGTGACGGAAATCGACGACACAGCTATCGTGGGCGGTGCACTGGGCAATGTCAGCAATGTTACTGTGACGATCCAGATTCGGGTACAGAGTGCCGCGGGGGTCTGGGGCAACTGTGGTGGCCCGATGACAGCCACGCCAACGGGTACTCCGGCCAGCTTCACATTCCCCACGCAAAACTGCACATCGGCGGGCGGGAGAGGTTACCAAATCTCCCTGGTCACCCCGAACAACTATTACCAGGCCGCGTTGAAGTCGGGTGTGTTCCCGCCCGGATCCGGCGGCGTAGGTCCCCTATCGGTGCCCTCCACGACCGGCACCTCCGGCGGCACAACCACCCTCTCGGCCGGCACCAGCAGCACCAGTCCGATGGGGACGTTCTCGGCAAGTGCGGCGCAGCCGGTCCTGCTGGCGAGTGTCAGCGGCGATGCCGGCCCTGTGATGACCCGCTTGGCTCGCAACCTGACCACGACCGCTGCTGATTCCGGAAAGGGCGGCGGTGACCAGGGCGGCGAGGGCAAGGAGCCCCCGCCCGGGCTGGTCGGCCAGCCGATCGAGTTCTTCGTCAACGATGTTTCCGTTGGGCAGGCGCTGATTGGTGAGGACGGGTTCGCCCGGTTGGATTATCACATCGATCTGCCGGCTGGCACCTACACGGTCACGGCTCTGTTCAAGGGCCATGCTGAGATGGGCCCGCAGAAGGGTGAGGGAACACTGACTGTCTCGACTCGCTCAGGCAGTCTGACCTATGCGGGTGACATGAAGGATACCGGCGGCGAGTTCAGGCTCGCTGCGACGCTCAAGGACAACTCGGGAACAGGCTTCGATCTGACCCGGGCGGGATCAGCAGAGTTCCATGTGAAGGACAGTGGCGGCAAGGAGCTTGCCAATTTCACTGCTCCGGTCAACGCTGACGGGCTGGCTGAGCTCAAGGTGCCGAACCTCACAGCCGGGGCTGCTCAACTCGAGGTGCGGCTCGCGTCCAACGGCTACTTTGAGGCTGAGCCGATCACGATTTCGCTGACTGGGGCCACGACCATGTCCCTGAAAGACGCGGCGGGACAGTACAGTGACCCCGTGTCGCTGGAGGCGACGGTCGGGGCGGCGGCAGCCGGTGGCTCCGTCACATTCACGGTGGATGGCCGGGATGCCGGGACGGCGACCGTGGATGCCCAGGGCGTGGCCACCGTCCGCTACCTGATCACCGAGGGCGCCGGCACCTACAACATCGCCGCCAGCTTCTCCGGAGACGGAAAACAGCTGACCCCGGCGGCGGCGGCCGCTACGCTGACGGTGACACCGGAGGCAAGCACGCTGGCCTACACCGGCGACACCAAGGTGAGTAAGGGGCCGGCGCGGCTCGCCGCCCAGGTGACCCAGCAGGCTGATGATACCCCCGGCGACCTGATCAAGGCGACGGTGCGGTTCGACGTACTGCGCAAGGATGGCACGGTTCTCGCTAATTTCACGGCTGCGGTATCGGCAGATGGTACAGCTGAGGTGACAGTTCCTGAACTGCCTGCTGAGGCCGCTCAGGTGAATGTCAGCCTCGTCGCTGGCGGCTACTTTGAAGCAGCGTCCGTCAGTGCGGCGATCACGGGCCCGACCCCGGATCCGACCCCGGGCGACATGGCTGTGGCGGATGCGACCGTACAGTACAGCGATGCTGTGACGCTGCAGGCAACGGTTGTGGCTCAGGCCGCTGGTGGCTCAGTCCAGTTCATGGTGGGCAGCCGGATTGCCGGCAAGGCCACGGTGGATAAGCAGGGCATCGCCAAGCTCCGCTCCGTGATCACTGAGGCTCCGGGGACCTATGAAATCAAGGCCTCATTCACCGCCAAGGGAGCGCGTACGCCCGAGCAGACGGCGACGGGCACGCTGACGGTTGCAGCGGAGACGGCGACGCTCGCATACACCGGGGATCGGCAGGCAAGCAGGGGGGTGGTTTTCCTGGCCGCCCGAGTCACGCAGGAGGCGGATGGAAGCTCCGCCCTCCTGACCCCGGCGAAACTCCGCTTCGACGTGACCACCGAGGATGGCACAACGACCAGCTATGAAGTGTCGGTGAAGTCTGACGGCACGGCCAGTTACCGGTTGCAGGCTGCCCCTGTGGGCCAGCTGTCGGTGACGGTGGGACTGCTCTCGGATCGGTTCACGGCAACACCGGTGACGGTGCCCATTACTGGTGCCGCACCGCCGCCCCCGCCCCCGAAGCCGACTGCCAGTGTCATTGCAATCACCGTCGGCACCCGGCCCGGATATGTAATCAGCAACACGTACCGCCTGAGCGGGGCAGAGGGCTATGTGCAGATCACGTACACCGTGTACCGCACGGAGGGCGGGAAGAAGGTGGCTGTCGACACGTTCAGCGCCTGGGCCACGCCGGGCAAGCAGAGCGTGGGCAGCCACATCGTCCGGACCACCTGGAACACGGCGGACTTGAAAGCCGGTGTCTACACGATCGAAGCTGAGGTTGCCGTCGGCAGCGCTCCGGACAGCCTGACGACCGCCGGTCGCAAACAGACGACGTTCACCGTCAAATAGTGAGCAGCCCCCGGTCATCGCGACCGGGGGTCTTGTTTTAGCTCGCGACCGTGCGCAGGTGATCGGCCAGCATCGCGACGAACTCCGAGTTGGTGGGCTTGCCACGGCTGTGGTTGATGGTCGACCCGAACAGCCGCTGCAGCTCCGAGAGGTCCGCCCGGTTCCAGGCAACCTCAATGGCGTGCCGGATCGACCGTTCGACCCTGGCTGGCACCGTGCCGTGGATGCGGGCCACGGCCGGGTAGAGCTCCTTGGTCATGCCACAGAGGTCCCCACCGTTGTCGAGGACGTATTGGACGGCGTCCTTGAGATACCGATAGCCTTGCAGGTGCGCCGGCACACCCGTGCGGCGCAGCAGTTCGGCTACTGTGCGGGTGGTTCGGGGGGATGCCTGAACAGGCATGAACTCCCTGGGCGGAGTGAGCTGTCGCCCGGCGATCAGTGCGGCGCGCTCGGCAATTAACTCCGGGCTGGCCGGCCGCAGCAGACAGTAGGTGGCCCCATGCTCGTAGTACAGGTGAATCATGCTGTCAGAGGCGCAGGACATCAGCAGCAGCACCTTCGGGCACCGCTGCCCCTGAAGTCGCGCCAGGACGCCCAGGCCGTCCAGGTGCGGCAGCACGTCATCAAGAATGAGCAGATCCGGCTGAAGCGCTCCCACCAGATCGACTGTTTCCGTCCCGTTTTTTGCCTCGCCGATGACGACAAACTCGGGCATACTGTCGAAGTAATCTACCAGGGAACGGCGGGTAGCCGAATTATCATCCGCAATAAGCAGCGTTGTGCGGTTCTCATGCAACAGAAGTCCCTCCTATTCGCTAGGAGACAAATCCTTAATTTGGGTCTAAAATACCTGCAAGCGCTGGCCTGAACAAGCACAAAAACATTCGACAAGCGAGAAACACCGTACACAGGATGTGCGACCGTTGTAGGAGAACTTCGCTGGAGCAGATACGGAAGCGGGTGGCGCACGTGATCATTTCGGCCAGTTACAAGACAGATATTCCGGCCTTTTACGGGGAATGGTTCATGAACCGCCTGCGGGCGGGCTACTGCAACATGGTCAATCCTTATGGTCGCCAGGTGTACCGGGTCTCCCTCGAGCGCCCGGATGTGGATGCATTCGTCTTCTGGACGAAGAATATCGGGCCGTTTCTGCCGCACCTGCCGGAGATAGGGCGGCGCGGCTATCCGTTCATGGTGCAGCACACGATAAACGGCTACCCGCGCTCGCTGGAGTTCTCCGTTGTCAGGGCGGACCGTTCTGTCGCCCATATGAAGCGGCTGGCGGCGGATTATGGACCTCGTGTGGCGGTCTGGCGGTACGACCCGGTGGTGATCAGCTCTGAGACCCCGCCGGATTTCCATCGCCGCAACTTCGCTGCGCTGGCCGGCGCGCTGGAAGGAAGCACCGACGAGGTTGTGATCTCATTCGCCCATATGTATAAGAAAACCAAACGTAATCTGGATGCGGCGGCTCGCAGCGCCGGCTTCACCTGGTCCGACCCGGATGATGAGGTCAAACGTGAGCTTGCGGCGGAGTTTGCGCAGGTAGCGCACGCTCACGGCATGCAGCTGACCGTCTGCTCTCAGGCCGCGTATCTCGTGCCCGGGGCGGCCCCGGCGCGCTGCGTCGATGCGGCACGGCTGAGCGACATCGCGGGGCGCCTGATCCCGGCGGCGGTCCAGGGCAACCGCCCCGATTGCGGCTGCTACCAGTCCCGCGATATCGGTCACTACGACACCTGCCCACACGGTTGTGTTTACTGTTATGCCGTGCAGGAGCGGGACCTGGCCCAGCAGCGTTTTCATCAGCATGATCCGGCAGGTGAGTTCCTGTTCACGCCGGAGGGGGCCGCTGATGCCGCGCCTGCGGACAAATCCAACCAGCTTCGTTTCCAGTTTGATGTGGATGGCGACTAGCCAAAACTTCGGGATCTGTTATAATAGATTCCAGTCATATATCGGCGACCTTTAAGGCAGTCCTGTGAGGCTGGCAAGGTTACATGCCCGGAGCGCTCCCCTTGTGGACGTACCCGGCACGCGACTTCTTGCCCTTCGCCGGTGAGGAGTCTTTTTCATGTGTTGCGGCACCATACTAGCAGGGGGAGATCTAATGGAATCGGTCACCGGAGCCAAGCGGTACATTCTCGGGCTGCAGCACGCCATGGCCATGTTCGGATCGACCGTGCTCGTGCCGCTGCTCACCGGCATTCATCCATCCATCGGACTGCTGACCGCCGGGCTGGGCACGCTGGTCTTCCACATGGTGACCAAGGGCAAGGTCCCCGTTTTCCTCGGCTCCAGTTTTGCCTTTATCGCCGCGATCCAGATCGTCGGCCGGCAACAGGGGCTCCAGTACGCCACGGGCGGCGTGATGGCCGCCGGCGTCGTCCACCTGATGCTTGCAGGGATCGTCTACCTGGTCGGCGTCGACCGGATCCGGAGTTTCTTCCCCCCGGTCGTCACAGGCCCGATGATCATGGTGATCGGTCTCACCCTGTCCCCGGTGGCTGTAGGCATGGCGCAGAAGGGCTGGGGCATCGCCAGCATCACGCTGGCGGCGGTGCTCATCACCTCGGTCTACGCCCGCGGGTTTCTGAAGCTACTCCCGATTCTTTCTGGCGTGATCGTCGGATTTCTGGCCGCCGCCGTCTTTGGCCACATTAACGCGCAGCCGCTCGCGCAGGCGCCCTGGTTCGCCCTGCCGCCATTCGCACTGCCCAAGTTCAGCCTGTCAGCCATCAGCATGATCGCTCCGCTCGCCTTTGTCACCATGGTGGAGCACATCGGCGATATTACGACAAACGGCGCCGTCATCGGCAAGGATCTGATCCGTGATCCCGGCCTGCACCGGACCCTCATGGGCGACGGCCTTGCGGGCATATTGGCGGGCGCCCTCGGCGGGCCTGCGGCTACCACTTATGCTGAGAACACAGGCGTGCTCGCCGTGACGAAGGTGTACGATCCCGGCATCATCCGGATCGCTGCCGGGTTCGCGATCGCCATGGCGTTCGTGGGCAAGCTGGGTGCACTGCTCCGGAGCCTGCCCGAGCCGGTCATGGGCGGTATCAGCATCGTGCTGTTCGGGATGATCTGCGCAATCGGCATTCGGACCGTGGTTGATGCGAGGATCGACTTCAGCAACAGCCGCAACCTGGTCATCGCCGCCATCATCCTGGTGATGGGCCTGGGCGGTGCCACCGTCCACCTCGGGCCGAATCTTGAACTGCACGGGATGGCCCTGGCCGCGGTGATCGGCGTGGCGCTGAACAAGCTGCTGCCGGAGCGTCTGGCGGTGGAGCCGGAGGCGGGCCTGACCGGAGAGACTGAATAGTGGACGCGAAAAAGCCTGCCACCCGGAGTTTGAACTGAGCCCCTCTTGATGGACACCCTAAAAAAGGTCGAATGCTATCCTGCCAAAAGGTGGTTCCTGTACTCTACAGGAGCCATCTTTTTTCTTTTCCACTGGTAGCGGTGGCGGTTGTGGTGGTAGATGTACTCGTCAACTACAGCCCTCACCTGGTCCAGGGAATAGCAGCACGTGAGATCAATTTCGTCCTTCATGTGCCCGAAGAACGATTCGACCGGAGCATTGTCCAGGCAGTTACCCTTCCTCGACATCGACTGCACAATGCCGCGATCGGCAAGGTGCTTGATATACGCCGGGTGAGTGTAGTGAAAACCCTGGTCGGAGTGTATCAAAACTCCACTCCGCTTGTTGTCACCAAGCCTGGTGGTGGCCTGTGCGATTACCTCTAGTGAGAGATCCATGCCCAGCGACGCCGACACACGGTGAGCCACGATCTCGCCGGAGGCGATGTCCCTGATGACAGAGAGATACGATCGCTGCCCGTTACCGTCGTACAGGTATGTAATATCGGTGCCGAACGCCTTGTAGGGCGTCCCTTGGTGGAATTTGCGTTGAAGGACATTTGGCGCCGTCCTGTGCTCCTGAGTGGCTTTTGCCATGTG
>JAQBPS010000698.1 GCA_028287415.1 Bacillota bacterium
GTGGTGATGAAGTACATCGACAACCTGACCGACTGGGGCGACCAGCTCTTCCGACGTGACACGATCGAGGCGATCAACGAGGCCACCACCCTCTACGTGCTGGCTTATGAACTGCTGGGCCGGCGCCCGGTCAAGGTACCGCACGTGGACCACGCAGACCGCTCGTACAATGAGCTGACGGCCGACGGCGCCCTGGATCCGTTCGGCAACAAACGGGTCGATATTTTGATGGAGAACTTCACGGGCACGCCCGTGCGGGTGACCCGCACCCAGGAAGGGGCTGAGCCGCTGCCCCGCCTCGACGTCTTCTACTTCGGCATCCCCAACAATGACCGGCTGCTGGAGTACTGGGACACGGTGGCGGACCGGCTGTTCAAGATTCGCCACTGCATGAATATCCAGGGGGTCGTGCGGCAGTTGCCGCTGTTCGAGCCGCCGATCGACCCGGCGCTGCTGGTGAAGGCCGCAGCAGCCGGGGTGGATTTGAACAGCGTGCTGGCTGACATGACGGCCGCGCCGAGCCCCTACCGCTTCCAGCGGCTGGCCGCGAAAGCTGCGGAGCTGTGCGGCGAGGTCAGAGCGCTGGGCGACAAGCTGCTCTCCGCGCTGGAGAAGTCCGACGCGGAAGGCCTCTCGCTGCTGCGTTCGACCCAGGAAATTCAGCTGCAGAAGGCAGTCCGGGCGGTGCGTAAGCACCAGATTGAGGAGGCCAATCAGAGCTGGGCCGGCCTGGAGCAAAGCAAGCTGATGGCGCAGAAGAAGCAGGATTTCTACGCGGGCCGCGACTTCATGAACCCCTGGGAGATCACCGCCCTCAGTCTGGGCGGCGTCTCGGCGGCGGCCCAGACCGCAATCGCGGTCGGCTACGCCCTGGCGGGTGGCCTGGCGTTCATTCCCAAGTTCACAGCCGGCGTCTCCGGCTTCGGCGGCTCGCCTGAGGTGACGGTCGACCCGGTCGACGGACTCCATTTCTCCAAAGCGGCTGAAGCGGCTGTACAGACCCTGAGCGCCATTGCCACCGCCGCGGATAAACTTGGTTCGCTGGCGTCCACGGTCGGCAGTTACCAGCGCCGCCAGGATGACTGGACCTTCCAGGCGGGGCAGGCCGCCGGCGAGATCGTACTGATCGAGAAGCAGATTGCGGCCGCCCAGGTGCGCCTGGCCATCGCCGAAAAGGAGCTGGAGAATCAGGAACTGCAGATCGAACAGTCCCAGTCCGTCGATGAGTATATGCGCAGCAAGTACACGAGCCGGCAACTGTACGACTGGCAGGTCAGGCAAGTCTCATCGCTCTACTTCCAGAGCTACCAGCTGGCTTACGATCTGGCCAAGCGGGCCGAAAAGTGCTTCCAGTTCGAGATCGGCGATCCGGCCGCGACCTTTGTGCAATTCGGCTACTGGGACAGCCTGAAGAAGGGGCTGCTGGCCGGCGAGCGGCTGGCGAATGACCTCCGCCGCATGGAAGCAGCCTATCTGGATCAGGACACGCGCGACCTGGAAATCACGAAGAATGTCTCGCTGGCGCAGTTCCTGCCGCTCAGCCTGATGGCGCTGAAAGAGGCCGGCGCCTGCACGGTGCTCTTGCCGGAGTGGCTGTTCGACATGGACTACCCCGGCCACTACCGCCGGCGGATCAAGTCGGTCTCACTCAGCATCCCGTGCGTGGTCGGGCCGTACACCAGCGTGAACGGCACCCTGTCGCTGACCAACCATGGCATCCGCATGAACGACAGCATGACCGGGGGCTATGGCGATGCACTGGCCGGCGGGGATGCCCGATTCTACAAGAGTCCGGCGCCGGTGACGGCGATTGCCACCAGCCACGGACAGAACGACTCCGGCATGTTCGAGCTGAACTTTCATGATGAGCGCTTCCTGCCCTTCGAGGGGGCGGGGGCGGTGAGCGAGTGGCGCCTTGAGCTGCCGCGGGCGAACAATCAGTTCGACCTGGCGACGATCGCCGATGTGGTCCTCCAGGTGCGCTACTCAGCCAGAGCGAGCGGGAATCTGAATCTGGTCAACGCTGCCAGGGCGCACGTGGCCGCCGTGTTGCCGCCGGCCGGTCTGCGCCTGCTGGTGCTGAACCACGAGTTCGGCACGGCGTGGCAACGCTTTTTGCACCCCGCTGGGGGCGGCGACCAGACCCTGTCGTTTACGCTGGGGCTGGAGCACCTGCCCTTCTATGCACGCGGCAAGACCGCCATCAACTTGACGAAGGTGGACCTGATCGTAGAATCCAAGGCGGCCGGCAGCTTTGACGTGCAGTTGACGGTGCCCGGCGGCGGGGCGGCATCGGCCGAGGTGATGGCGCCCGATGCGGGGCCCAACCCGGCGTACGGCGGCCGGCAGCATCTTTCCAAGAGCGGCTTTGCTGCCAACGTACCGCTGCTGGGCGACTGGCAGTTCCAGATCAAGAAGGCCGGCGTCGCTGGGTTCAAGACACTGGCGCCGGAGGAGATCCAGAACGCGTACCTGGTCCTGGGGTTCAAGACGTCGTGAAGCTGGAACGTACGTTGCGCAGCATCACCGAGCTGATCGTCCGGTGCTGCGATCCGGCAGCGGTCCTGCTCTTTGGCTCCTATGCCAAAGAGCAGGACAACGCGGATAGCGACCTGGATCTTCTGGTCATTGGCGATTTCCGCGAGTCGCCCTATCTGCGGGGGCACGAGGTGCAGGAGCTGTTGCGTCGGTACCCGATTGGCATCGACCTGCACCTCATGACGCCCGCGGAGGTGGCCGTGGCGGCGCAGAAGCCCTACGGGTTCGTGAACTCCGTGCTGGCGGGAAGTGTTGTCTTATACAGAAAGGATTGACACGTTGCTGTTTTCTGTGTTACGCTGGTCGCACGTCGGTAGTACTTAAAGTCGTGGCATTGCGTGTTGAATCGTCCTAAGGGAAAAGCTGCGTCATAAAAAGACTTCTGGCCTATTGGATTGTCCCCCGGTCACCTAGTGCCCGGGGGTCTATCTTTGTTGCCATGACCCCTACCGTAAGGGGAGGCAGTAGAGGTCAATCCACCCATCGACCCCGGAGACGATAGCCCGCCCATCCTGGGTAAACGATCACACCTCCGCCACGTGGTTCCACCACGGCAGTGCGGGTGGAATGCTCATCATTGGACGGTGCGGGGTGGATCGTGGTTTCGCCGAGCCCTTTGCTCAGGCGGCGGCTGTGTAGGTTATTTGCAGAGCGGTGCCAGATGGGCCTGGGTTGCCCGGATCAGGTCCGGGCCGGAGAGCAGCATCTGCAGGCCGCGCTGCCCGGCACTGACAGAGATCGGGTCCAGAATTTCAGCCGTCTCATCTAAGTAGAAGGGATAGGCTTTCCGCATGCCCAGCGGGGATACGCCGCCCCGGATATAGCCAGTCAGCCCCTGAATCTCCTTGACCGGCACCATTTCGACCTTCTTGTTGCCGCTCAGCGCTGCCAATTGCTTGAGGTCCAGCTCGGCATCGCCGGGGATACAGGCGACGAGCACGCCTGTCTTGTCGCCACGGACCACGAGGGTCTTGAAGACCTGCTCCGGCGGGAGGCCGATTTTGCCGGCCACCGTGACGGCATCCAGTTCTTCCTCGTTCCATTGGTAGTCACGCAGTTCATAGGGGACGCCTGCCTGATCCAGGATGCGGGCTGCAATTGTCTTCATCGAGATGGCCTCCTCGTGATTCATGCCGGGCTCATCGCCAGCTTATTGATTGACATTATACCCGTTCTTGTTTAGGCGGGGCGTCGTCGTCGGAAGCCCGACATTGCACATACATCGTCGGTTAAAACTTTCATGGCTTACCGATCTTTGCTCTTGGGAC